>NZ_JBYCKQ010000041.1:0-29910 GCF_057473465.1 Acidithiobacillus sp. TH-A117 | reverse complement strand
AGGCCGTGGCCGCTTCCGCTTCATTCGCCGACAGATTGGTGTCCTGAAAAAAGGCGCCGTGTCCCGCCAGACCTTGCTGCGTGCTGTTGTCGCTCATTGCTGTGCTCCTTGGCCGAATGGCCAGTTATTGCGAATAAACATGACTATTTGTTTATATTGTAGACTATTATGCTCCACAATAATTCCCTTGCCAAGGAAGAAGTTTTATGATGATGAATTTTTGGGCATGGATCAGGGCGCATTAACCCCTAGCAAACAAGGATCAATGGAAGGCAATGGAAATCATCCGGGAAGAACAGGCAGAACAACAAATTGCAGAAGCGTGCCAGCGGCTTTATCAAAATCCTCTGGTGCGAAGCAAGGGGTGGTTGCCCAATTTGTTCTGGCGCGCTGCCAGTCGCGAAAATCCTTTTGGGAGTTTGCGGGTGAACCCTCTGGAACTGGAGGTGCTGTTTGCCGCGATCTGCGGAGAAAAATCCCAGGCGCGGCAGCTGCTGGAACAGAAACAGCCGGGGCGGGCAGGTTTTATCGAAAGATCCATCGCCCATGGTGAATTACCTCTGCTGAGTTTTCGTGCTGATCCGTCCTGATGATGGCTGAACATACCAAAATCGTAGTGTTGTCGCGTTTCGGGAATTTATATTCCACCCGGCGACTCCTCCAGGCCATTGCGGCGAGAGGCATGGAGCCGCTGCTCCTCGCCCCGGAGCAGTGTCTGTTGTCTCTGAATGGCCAGCACGCGGAGTTGTATGTCAATGGCGAAGTCCTTCCCCATTGCGCCGCTGTCATCCCGCGAATCGGCGGGCCCATTACCGCCTTGGGTGCACGTCTGCTGCGCTATTTTGCCGGAGCCGGAACCCTGTGCCTGAATGGGGCCGGGGCGCTGCAATTGGCGCGGGATAAATTTGCGTCCTTGCAGGTTCTGGTGACTGCCGGAATAGCCGTTCCGCAGACCCTCTATTTCACCGATGCGCGGCAGCGGGAAGTGGCGCTGGAAATGCTGGGAACTCCCTTGGTCCACAAGCTCCTGCAAGGTTCCCAGGGCGTCGGTGTCAGTCTGGCGGATTCACCCATGGCGGCGCGAGGCATGCTGGATACTTTTCTGAGTCTTCAGCATGAGGCCATGATTCAGCAGTATTTACCGGGCCGTCAGGATGTCCGGGTGATCGTCTTGTTTGGAAAGGTGATGGCTGCCATGGTTCGCGAATCTCCCGCAGAGGATTTTCGCAGCAATCTGCACTGCGGTGGTCGTGCCCGGGCATGGTCTGATCTACCGGATACCTGGGCGGATGTGGCGCGGAAAGCCGTTGTAGCCCTGGGCTTGGATTTTGCCGGAGTGGATCTGATGGCTGATGCAGATCAGAATCCGTTGGTCCTGGAGGTGAATCCGTCTCCCAGTCTTGAAGGTGTTGAAAAAACCACAGGAATATCCATAGCCGAAGAGATTGTTACGGCTTTGCAGGCGCGCCTGACATCTGCCTGACGGTGGCGCGGATCCAGTTTTCTGCGGCCTGGGTCAGGGCCGCCGATTTTCCGCTGGCGGGCAGTGCCGGACCAATCTGTACTTCTACCTGCCCGGATTTTTTGCGCCAGTCATTACGCGCCCAAAAGCAGCCGCTGTTGACGGCAATGGGCAGCAAAGGCACTTCTGCGCGTAAGGCCAACCCTGCTGCCGTACTGCTGAACGGGCCGACTTCACCACAGGGGTAGCGAGTGCCTTCGGGAAAAATGACCACATGAAATCCGGCGGCCAGGCGCAGTTTGCCTTCTTCCATCACCTGTACCAAGGCCTGACGACCCGCGCTGCGATCAATGCCAATAGGCCAGGCCAGGCGCAGACCCCAACCAATGATGGGGATGCGGAATAGCTCCTGTTTAAGCACATAGGAAAGCCGCGGGAATATACACCAGAGGAGCAGGGTTTCCAGAGCCGATTGGTGGTTGGCGACAATCACGCAGGGGGTGTCGGGAATGTTTTCCAGACCCCGGATGCGATAGTGTAGTCCGCAACTGAGGCCGAGCCAGTGGACGGCAACCCTGGCCCAGAGGCGGCTGGCCCAGACCCGCGCTGCCAGTGGCATAGGCACGGTCAGCAGGGTAAAAAAGGCCCAGACCAGCGTCCACAGGGTAAAGCCAAGGTAAAAAATGCCGCTGCGCAGGGTTTGTATCAAGCTGCACCCAGCAATGCCTGCACTACCGCCGCCAAGTCCGCAAAAATCGGGTATCCGGCCAGCTCGGCTTCGCGACGGGTATTTTGTCCTTTCCCGGTGAGGACCAGTATGGGCTTGGCGCCAGCATCCCGGGCTGCCTGTAGATCCCGCAGACTGTCACCAATGGCTGGCACATTGTCCAGAGAAATCTGCAGGCGTTCGGCTATTTGCTGGAACATCCCCGGCAGAGGCTTGCGGCATTGGCAACCAGCGTCGGGTAGATGGGGGCAGAAAAAAATGGCTTCAATGCGTCCCCCAAAAACAGCCAGTTCCTGACGCATGCGCTGATGAATGGCCGTGAGGGTGCGAATATCGAATAGTCCCCGCCCAACACCGGACTGGTTGGTGGCCACGACTACCTGAAATCCCGCCCTGTTGAGGCGGGCAATGGCTTCCAAGCTGCCGGGAATAGGTCGCCATTCTGCGGGAGACTTGATGAAGGCATTGCTGTCTTCATTGATGACGCCGTCACGGTCGAGAATCACCCATTGCGCCATCAGGAGCCCTGGAGTTGCGCAAAGTCGGCAATGCTCAGAAAACTGTCCTGCAGTCGAGACAGCAGGGCCAGGCGGTTTTGCCGGATTTCGGGATTTTCCGCCATGACCATGACCTGATCGAAAAACTGGTCAACGGAGGGGCGTAATCCGGCCAGCAAATCCAGAGCGCTGGCATAGTGTCCTTGTTGCAGATGGGTATGCACGGACCCGGCCATGGCTTGCCAGTGCGTCCAGAGCTGTCTTTCAGCGGGATCTTCGAAGCATTGCGGATCGGGCTCGCCCGTCACTTCCTGATGTTCTTTACGGAGCAGGTTGTTGATGCGTTTGATCAGTGCCGCAAGAGCCTCGGCAGAGGGATGATCGGCCAGAAAAGCGGCCAGGGCTTCCAGGCGTTGTCTTGCGTCGACCATCTGATGGGGCTGGCGGCTGAGTACGGCGTTGATCTGGTCACCGCGAAAACCTTCTTCCTTGAAATAGACGCGCATCCGATCCTGGAAAAAGTCGAGTATGGCGCTGCGAACTGCCGTAGGATCTTTGATGATGGCGCGCCCCAGAGTCTCCAGTGTCAGATCAACGACGCTGTCCAGGTGCAGAACTAAATCGGCATTGAGAATAATGCGCAAGATGCCCAATGCGGCCCGGCGCAGGGCAAAGGGATCCCGGTCGCCGCTGGGGACTTTGCCAATGGCAAAAAAGCCGCAGAGGGTATCGAGCTTGTCGGCGATGGCCAGGCACTGACCGGCCCGGCTCGGGGGGATATCATCATCGCGACCGTTGGGCAGGTAATGTTGACCAATGGCCGCCGCGACTTCGGCTTTTTCGCCGTCATGACGGGCGTAATGTCCGCCCATGATGCCCTGCAGTTCGGGAAATTCTCCCACCACCCCGGAGAGCAAATCACTTTTGCAGAGTGCTGCGGCCCGTTCCAGATCATCCGCATTGACCTGACAGAACGGACTGAAGGCCCGGGCCAGTTTTTGCAGGCGCAGGGTTTTGTCATAAATGCTGCCCAGACCCTCCTGAAAGAGGACCTGTTTCAGTTCGGGAAGTCTTTCGGCCAGGGGTTTCTGGCGATCCTGATCCCAGAAAAAAGCGGCATCGGCCAGGCGGGCGCGCAGCACCCGGTTATTCCCATGAATCACCACTTGCGCATCCTGACTGTGCAAGTTGGCTGCAAACACATATTGGGCTATCAGTTGGCCATTTTCGCCACGTAACGGAACATAGCGTTGATGCTGCATCATCACGGTGATCAGTGCTTCTTCGGGAATCCGCAGGTAATCTTCGGCAAAGCTGCCCAACAGGATCACCGGCCACTCATTCAGACCGGTAATTTCATCCAGTAGGGCGGGAGGTAATATGGGGGTAGCCCCCAGGTCTTCGGCCAAGGCGGAAATTTTGTGGGCAATATGCTCGCGGCGCAGGTCGAAATCCGCCATCACCTGGCCATGCATCAGGGCCTCGGCGTAGTCTGAGGGCTGCGGGATGAGGATGGATTCAGGATGATGGACCCGATGACCGAAGCTCATGCCTCCGGCTTGCAGTCCAAAGGCCTGCCAGTCCAGGACTTGTTGTCCTTGACGTAAAAGCAGCCAGCGTACCGGGCGCAGGAAGCTGTCCTGACGGGATCCCCAGTGCATGCTTTTGCGTAAGGGCAGGGCGGCAATCGTCTGGCTGGCAATTTCCGGGAGCAGGCTGTAACTGCTGCGTGCGGCTTCGATTTCTCGCCAGGCCAGCACCGGGCCTTTTTCCGTTTCAAGGGTGTGCAAATCGGCGAAGCTTACACCACAGGAGCGGGCGAAACCTTCGGCTGCGGGTGTAACATTTCCATTGGCATCCCGGGCTCTCGCTACCGGGGGGCCGCGCCGGATGCTTTCCCGGGGATGACTGTGCAGGGCGAGGTCCTGAATCCATAAAGCCAGACGTCGGGGGGTGACATAGGCCGTAATCTGACCACAATCGAGCCCGGCTTCACCCAGCAGGCGAGTCATCTGCGCAACTGCGGCATCCCTTAAGGGGAGTTGTTCGCGGGCGGGAAGCTCTTCACAGCCGATTTCCAGAAGACAATCTTCCCGCAGAAGTTTTTCATGGGTTGACATCAGGCACTCCGCAACAGGGGATGGCCCAGTTCGGCCCGGGCTTCGGCATAAATTTCCGCTACGCCTTTGGCCAGGCCACGAACCCGACCGATAAAACGGGCGCGTTCGTTGACGCCAATGGCATGCCGGGCATCCAGGAGGTTGAAAGTATGGGAGCAGTCGAGAACCCGTTCATAGGCCGGCAAGGGCAGCTTGCTGGTCAGGAGCGAACGGCAATCGGCTTCAGCGCGATCGAAACGCTGAAAAAGATCTTCTACAGGAGCCATCTCAAAATTGTAGCGGGATTGTTCCACTTCATTCTGATGAAAAACGTCACCGTAAAGAACTCCCGGAGTCCAGACCAGGTCATAGACGCTTTCCACCCCTTGCAGGTACATGGCCAGACGCTCCAGACCATAAGTCACCTCGCCCATCACCGGATGGCAATCCAGACCGCCCACCTGCTGAAAATAGGTGAACTGGGTGACTTCCATACCATTCAGCCAGACTTCCCAGCCCAGCCCCCAGGCCCCCAGGGTTGGGGATTCCCAGTCGTCTTCCACAAACCGGATGTCCTGAACCTTCGGGTCAATTCCCAGTGCCGCCAGGGAATCCAGATACAAGTCCTGTAAATTCATCGGGTTAGGTTTGAGAACAGCCTGAAACTGATAGTAATGCTGGAGACGATTGGGATTGTCGCCGTAGCGCCCGTCGGTGGGGCGACGGGAAGGCTGCACATAAGCCGCCCGCCATGGTTCAGGGCCGATAGCGCGCAGAAAGGTAGCGGGATGAAAAGTGCCAGCCCCGACGGGCATGTCCATGGGCTGCAATAGCACGCAACCCTGTGCGGCCCAGAAACTCTGGAGCCGCTGGATGATTTCCTGAAAAGTCATATGCGTCTCAAACAGTCATTTCGCGCATTATGGCCCAAGGGAGCGGACGCTGTGAAGCGATCAGGAGCGATCCCTGAATAAAGGCGGTATCACAACAATTCGGCAATGCCGCTGGAGGCGCGTTTGGCGTCCAGGAATACCAGTCCCAGCTTGGCTTCCTTACGGGCGATAATGGTCAAAACAGCATCCGGGCCGGCATGAATAAGCAGTACATAGCCGTTGTCTCCCTTGATCATGACCTGCTCGAGCTCTCCCCGGGCCAATTCTGCGGCGGTACGGTCACCCAGGGACAGCATGGCGGCAGCCATGGCGCCGACGCGGTCTTCATCCATGGTGGAAGAAAGCAGGGAGGCAATGGTAAGGCCGTCGGTAGAGATGACCGCAGAAGCCTCAATATCGGCGGATGAGCCATTGAGGTCACTGAGGATGGATTTGAGCATTTCTTCACGCATGGGAATTCTCCTGATAAACTGTCAATAATTCTTTGTAAAATATAAAAATCTAGCGGTAGCGTTTATCCAGTTCCTGAACCAGTGTGACAAAGGACTGATCCTGGAGACGGGGGGTGCCGCTGACAATGAGCATGAAACGTTGCTGTCCGATAAATAGCGGCCAAAAACCCAGTTCAGATCGGCCGGAGGGATCCAATAGCCCCCAGGTTTCCGTATTGACCCGTAAATTGTTTTTGAGCAGACGGCTGTGGCGGGATTGCAGGGAAAGCAAATCAGCCGAGAGACCCGCCAGTTCTTCTGCTGCTTCATGAGCAAAGCCTGCCGCCGCCAGATAGAAACCATTTTCGTCAGCGAGCAGGGTTTTTTGTTGATCCGATAGGCGGGCCAGTAAGGGCGGTAGGGCATCTTCGAGCCGTAGGTCACTGTCAGTCCGGGCCTGATGGGTCCCGCGCAACAGGCCGAGTCGTTGCAAGCGGAAAATGCTGCGTAAGGCTTCATCTGAATCAGTGGTTTCTGCCCATTGGCAGGCGATCTCGGCAGAAAATGGCGCACGGTTTCCCGTACGAAGCACATGCAGCAAAATGGCGCGGTTACCTTCCTGGTCGGGGCTGGAAGTCGCATAAAAGGCTCCCGCTGGCGTTACTTCGCCGAAGACTTCAGTACGCGCTGTAACCAGCTCTATACTCATAGAACATCTCCAATCCCTGGATCGATGGAGTAAAGCAGCGCCATGACCAGATTTTTAATGTCTTCTTTTTTGCGCCCATCAATTTCAAAAATAGGGGGAATCGGATTCAGCATTTTGAGGTCGGCCGTTACTTCGAGAAGCATATTGGCATAATCCGCAGGGCTTGGCCGGCTTTGCACATCCGTTTTGGAAATGCCAATCACTACCGGAACCTGGATAATATAATCCTTGAAAGCATGCAGAAAGAAATGCAAATCTTTTTTGGGGTTAGGCCGGGTATTATCCAGCATGAGGACCAGGCCCAATCCGCCTGTTGTGAGGATGTCCCACATAAAATCAAAGCGTTCTTGCCCTGGGGTGCCATAAAGGTGAATTTTGGTCTGGGCATCCAGCTTGAGTGTGCCATAGTCCATAGCGACAGTTGTATGTCCCTTGCGATTCAGGGTCATGTCAGAGGCTTGAGCATCGGTAGAAATGATCGGCGTATCCGATAAGACCGATATGGCGGTGGTTTTCCCCGCACCAACTGGACCTGTAAAAACGATTTTATTATCTTCTCTCACAAAATAGCTCCTTGAAAATCATTGTTATCAGCATCGCAGCATGCGCAAGTCTTATATCCCGGCTATGCGTTTCAGGAGACGGCCCAAAAAGCTTCTTTTGGCTGCGGGAACTTCAGTATCTGCAGGGGTTGAATGCTGTGCTACCCGAACAACGTTCACGGGATTTTCGGGAGTGTTGTAGCGCAGTAACTCCAGCGCATCTGCGGCAGCTAGAAAGTTGAACAAATCCGGTACTTCAACGCGTAGCATTTTTATTGTAAGTGCTGGAGAAGCGGGAGAGCGGGCCAGAAATGCCGCCAGCCGCAACGCATCGGGAAGCATCGGTAAGCGGGTCAGGTTAGGCCATTGCTTGAGTTGTACCGGTGCATTGATTTGCAGCTTCTGGTTCAACCGGCCATTAGCTGTCCATGCACCTGCTTGCCAGAGTAGGGATTGCAGGGACATATGGCGAGCAACGCTGCTGTTTCCGAAATCATCATCACGCGGCGCACGCATCAGCAATTTAATGGAAGATGTCCGACAAATATGTTGCAACTGTTCATCATCCACCAGAATGGTAGCCTGATCAGTCATCGCGTCAATGCGGACAATGCGCTGTTGATTCTGGTCGGCGATGATGGTGCTTGCCTGATCTCGCTGCGCGATTTGCAGAAGACCCAATAATCCCTCGCTGGAATTGAAATACTGGACTTCTTCAGGGCGGAGCACCGGCACGGGTTTGGCGGGTATGACGTGGACAACTGGCGGAGTTGGTGCCGGCACTGTCTCCGGGATAGGGACGCTCATTGGAGGAACGGTCACATCCGGACGAATAGGTTTGACATTGGTATCCGCAGGCGTTTTTTCAGGCGCTTTGGGTGTATCCAGTAAGAGCGATTCCAATGCAGGGAATAAGGTTTCCATGCGTACGGGCTTCAGGAGTAACGGGAACAGACCATTCTCCGGAGGGGCGACGCTGGTGACCAAAATACGTTGTCCCGGTTCTTCCTGATGTAGCTTGCGGGCGATTTCAATACCCTGTGGCCCGTCAATATCCACAATCGTCAGATGCGGGATCCGAGCATCTGAAGATTCGAGCAGGTGATATTGACGGCGAGTATGCATTTTAAAGGCCATGCGAAATACCGCTTCCTTACGGTTATCCATACCCAGGCTACGAACGAGGATGCTGTCACTATGGGAGGTATTATTCGTCATGATCAAATCCTAAATGACCTTTCGCTGCGGTTGGCGTTGCATGCGTTCAGCCAGGCTGAACATTTGTCGCATGATTTCTTCATCAGGCGGTGTTTCCATATTGAGAATGGCACGGGTAAAGTTGGAGAAACGCTCATGAGCACCCATGCGTTCATACATTTCCAGGAGCGGGCGGTAGTAAATTTTATGGTCGGGACGGGTAAGTGTGGCTTTTTCCAGGAGGTCGACGGCTTCTTCTACTTGCCCATACTCCAGAAGGCTGTCGAACTCTTGCAGAATGCTGTCATCATTGTCCTTGGCCATGATCTGATGATCACGACGAATCTCCTCCAGAACCAGTGCCGGACTGGTAAACGGAATGGCTGTGAGGGGCAGATAAAGACCGTAATGCTCTGCTTGCTGCGCAAGGATAGGTTTATCGGTTTCGCTGGCCTCCAGCTTTTCCCAGAGCGGATGCGCTCCCAACTGACGGCCATAATTCAGCATTCGGACACGCAGCGCAGCACCCGCTCCCCATAGGCTGATGTAAAGCTGAAGCAATGCTTCTGCGAAATTTTCACAACGTTTTTGCCGATAAAGCATATCCAGTAAAGCCACATGCAAGACCAGTTTGCGCGGATCAAAAATAAGGTTGCGTTTGAGGATGCGTTCGGCTTCAGCATGTTGCTGGGTCCCCTGCAGCGCGCGCACGATAATTAATGGATCAACCAGTGTCGCGCTAATAAGGCATTCTCTGGGGCTGATGGCCTCCAGGCGTAACTGCCCCTGCAGCAAAGTCTGCTTGTCACTTGTCCTTGCGGCATCGTCCGCATTGTTGAGGGTGGTCTGGGTTTTTTCAGAAAAACCACTAAGGTCCATATCCAGTGGTTCAGGGTTGACCAGGACCTGCTGTAATTCCTGTTGTGCCTTGAGTAACGCAGGCGAAGGCGACGCCGGGGTCTCGATACGCTGGATGGTAGTCACTGCGGCTAGTTGGCTGTTGCTGATACCGGTATTCTCGGCAAGTACTCTGAGCTGAAGATTGTCTGGATCAGCATGAAGCCCCGAGAGAATAAGATTCTGTACTTCCAGGCCGGAAAGGCACTGTTCCTCGTGCAACTGACTGAGCAAATCGGCAAAGCGATCTATGTCTGGTATTTCTTGGTATAAGGCCAACAGCTTACGACTTTGCTGGAGATCTCCCGGATTGTGGCTGACGTACCAGCTTAATGACGTAGCAGCCTGCTCAAGATGACCATATGCCAGATAAATTTCAATTTCATCAAGAATGCTGGTCTCATCCACTTCGGCGCTGGCAATCGGCGCACCCGATGTGGAGCTCCGTGGCACATGGAGATTCATGTTGGAAGCTGACGGTTCCTCGGCACGTACAGCCCTGGCATCGGGTGAATCCTTCAGCAAGCGTTTTCTATTGAATAGCTTCCAAAGCCCCGCAAAAATCACGAGGACAAGAAGTAATGCAATGATAATCAAGCTGCTAAGAGGTAATTCCATGCACGAAGCTCACTTCCTGTTGAATATGTTTGCGGCAAATGATTCATGGCCTCGTAAATAGGCGTTTTAGACCGGCTGTCAATGTGCAAACAGTTCAGCCAGGGTTTTTAACCGGGATACGCTCGGACGAGAGGGCGCGAAAGTTTGCGCGGCAAGGTTGGCATAACTCGAAAAAAAGGCGGGAAGTGCCTGCACCACCAGGGGCAGACGCTCGCGGCTGACGGTAGCCAAGGTCCATTCAGCACGGAGGTCATAGCGCGGATGCTGGCTGCAGACGGCAACCCCCCAGCGGGAATCTTCCTGGGACCAGCGATGCCTGTCTATAGCCAGCAGATGTTGTTCAGGCGCTTGGCGCAGGCCTACGTAGGGCCCTCTGAAAGGAATCTGCAGATCAGCTGCCAGATCAGCCAGCATGTGATCGAGGCGCACCAGGGCGTCACGTTGTTCTGCCCCAGGAATTTGCTCTCCCTGAATGACTTTTTTTAAAATAATGAGGTGTGGTGATTCCATAAAGGCCTCCTTTTCCCTTATGATATTGCCGGTTATAAAGCATGCAGCCAACGGCACGATACGGAAGTTGGTCGGGCATCTTAATGGTATTTGCCGCAAACAGGAAGGCTAATGAAGCAAAAACAATGGGGTATCTGGCTGTTTACTGCTGCGCTCGCAGCTTTGGGTGTGAATGCGGCTGAGGCAAGCGTGTTCCCTTTGCCGGAGCATGGCAATATGGTGGGTACATTACATGCCGTCACTACCCATCGGGAGGATACGCTCTTGGATATCGGGCGCTTTTATGATCTGGGATACAATCAGGTCACTAAGGCCAATCCGGGGGTCAACCCCTGGCTGCCCGGGCAGGCCAGCAAGGTCGTCATTCCGGCCCAGTACATTTTGCCTCCCAAGCCCTGGACCGGCATTGTAGTGGATATTCCGGCGCGGCGAATTTACTTTTTTCCGAGCAATGATCATGTGGTGTACACCTATCCGGTAGGCGTATTTTTACCGGGTTGGAAGGAAAATCTGACCACGACCCAGATCATCGCCAAGTTCAAGATGCCGGCCTGGAATGTGCCCAAGAACATCCATGCCTGGTTCAAGCAAAAATTTCATATGAATATCCCCTGGTACTGGCCGCCCGGACCGGAAAATCCCATGGGCGAACTGGCGATGGAGACCGGTCTTTCGGGAATATTCATTCACGGCACCTATCATCCCTGGGGTGTCGGTATGCGCGCCAGTCAGGGTTGCTTCCAGATGTATCCCGAGAATGTGGCACAACTTTTCCCCATGGTTCCGGTGGGAACACCGGTGCGTATCATCGATATGCCCAATCTGGTGGGGGTGCATGATGGCGAAGTTTATTTGCAGTCCTATAAACCCATGGATACTTATCATAAGGGTGTGCCCATCCTGCAGCGTGCAGCCATGCAGATTAAGACCTTCATGAACGAGCATCACATTGAGCAGGCCATTGACTGGAGCAAGGTGCGGCGGGTGGTCGGCGAGCACAATACCGTGGCTTTGCCCATTGGCGTCAATTCACCCAGTTACCAGACCCTGGCGGCGGCACTTCCCGCCAAACCCTATGCCTATGCGCCCTATGGGCCTTCCGCCAATGGGGCGGCAGTGCCTGCGCCTTTGCAGCTGGCGAAGCCCGGTGATCAGGAACATCTGCACGTCCAGGTCCTATTCCCCGATCGCAAGGCAGATTGAAGTATCAGTCGCCGCTGCCCAGGCCCTGCTCCTGAAGCCAGAGCCAGAGCAGGCCGAGATATTCATGGCAGGCCTCGCTGCTGATTTCCATGAAAATGGCTCTGGGTAGCCAGCTTTCCAGCTGGTATGGCCGAACCTGGTTAAGGCGATAATCTGTAGGGACAGGAATCACGTCCAGATGAGACAAGCGAAACCAGGCTACCGCCCTGGGCATGTGCAATGCCGAGGTGACCAGATAGATCCGCTGAATATGGTGTTCTGCCAGTAGGATGCTGGAATCTGCAGCATTGGCGGCGGTATTGTAGGAATGGGTTTCCGGCCAGATAGGACTAGTGACCTGAAAATCCTGACGCAGAATCCGCGCCATGGTAGTGGCCTCTGCGGCGACGCCAAAGCGCGGTGCCCCTCCGCTGGGTACCAGGGGCAGATGAGTGCGTTTGGCGAGTCGGGCTGCCGCCATCAGGCGCACCAGGGTACGGGCATTGGCGGTTTCCTGGCGGGAGTCAGGTGCGGCCATGACTTCACCGCCACCCAGCACGACAATGGCTCCCGGTTTTTCTGTCCCTGTCAATGGCCCATTCAGCAGCGGCGGATAGCGGTTTTCCAATGGATTGAGCAGCAATCTTGTGCCAATGGCCGTGGAGAAGAAATACAAAACACAGAGCGCGACCAGCAGTAGCGTGCGCCCGAGGTAACGCCAGCCCAGCACGTCCAGGACCCAACCGAAGATGGCGATAAGAAAGAGTATCCCGGGAGGTTGCAGCAGCGCCGATACCAGCGTCAGAACCGTGGTGTAACGCAGCAGCATGGCTTGTTCCGGTCAGTCTTCGGTCATTTCATGAAAACTGCGTTCGGCATGATAGGAAGAGCGCACCAGGGGACCGCTGGCGACGTGACGGAAGCCCATGGCCAGCCCGTCCAGACGCAGGGCTTCAAACTCCTCCGGTGGGACAAATCGGGACACCGGCAGATGATGGCGGGAAGGGGACAGGTATTGTCCCAAGGTCAGCAGTTCGCAACCCGCCTGACGCAGATCCTGCATGACTGCACGAATCTCATCCAGTTCTTCGCCCAGCCCGAGCATGAGTCCTGATTTGCTGGGAATGTCGGGATGTTGGGCTTTGAAGGCCGACAGCAGATTCAGGGAGTGCTGGTAGTCGGCACCCGGACGGGCCTGTAAATACAGGCGGGGCACCGTCTCCAGATTGTGATTGAACACATCCGGGGGGGTATCGTGGAGAGCCGCCAGGGCTTTCTCCACGCGCCCGCGAAAGTCCGGAACCAGGATTTCTATATGAAGACCCTGGCAGTGCTGGCGCAAGGCGCTGATGACATCGGCGAAATGCCCGGCGCCGCCATCGCGCAAATCATCCCGATCCACCGAAGTAATGACCACAAAACGCAGTCCCATAGTCGCGACGGTCTGGGCAAGATGCAGGGGTTCTGCAGCATCCGGAGGCTGGGGGCGGCCATGGGCTACGTCGCAGAACGGGCAGCGGCGGGTGCAGACATCCCCGAGAATCATGAAGGTGGCGGTACCACCGCCAAAGCATTCACCGAGATTGGGGCAGGAGGCTTCTTCACAAACGGTATGCAGGTCTGCTGCCCGTAGAATTTTTTTGAGCCGGTCCACTTCCGGAGACAGGGGAGAGCGCACTCGCAGCCACTGGGGTTTGGGCACCCTGGGGGTTTCCACCGGAATGATGGGAATAGGGTTGCGGGCGGTTTTTTCGGCGCCTCTTCCGGCATTTTTGTCCATGGTGGCTGACATACTCAGGCACCTCCTTTCTGGAGGGGGCGCTGGAACTGTGTGGACAGGGCCTGCATCAGCTCTTCGGCAACATCCCGGCTGGCCCAGTCCGGACATAGATCATGTATCTGGGTCACGGCAAGCCCGGGCATGCCACAGGGATGAATGCGCTGGAAAGGGCTCAAGTCCATATCGGTATTCAGGCTTAAGCCATGATAACTGCGGCCTTTTTGCACCCGCAGTCCCAGAGAGGCGATTTTGGCCTCTCCTACATAGACCCCGGGAGCATCACGGCGGGCATGGGCGCTTACGCCATGTTCAGCCAGGAGCTCAATGACGGCCTGTTCCATGATGCTGGTCAGCTGTCGGACATGGATGCCCATGCGCGGCAAGTCCATCAGCAGATAGACAATCCATTGTCCCGGACCATGATAGGTGACTTTGCCGCCGCGATCGCTGCGGATGACGGGGATGGAGCCGGGGTCCATGACATCTGCAGGGTCGGCATTGCGCCCCAGGGTAAACACCGGCGGATGCTGAAGCAGCCACATTTGATCAGGGGTTTCGGCATCCCGCTGGGCAGTGAATTCGCGCATGGCGTCGAGCACCGTGAAGTAGGGCAGAATGCCGGGCCAGCAGCGCACCAGTATAGGAGAGTTGTTCATAAGCAGAGGATGACTCCGTCCACGGCTTTGACTGCCGTATAAATGGCCAGAAGCTGGGCTTCATGTTGGATTTCCAGAGAGATGGTGACCGCGCAATACTGTCCCTGGCTACTGTTGCGTATGGCAAAAGCGCTGTCGGGCAGATGCGGGGCATGGGGTTCCACGGCCTTGCGTACTGCACTCAGCAGATCAGCCTGTTGACCTATGACCTTGACATGATGCAGATGGGGGTAGTCCTCTGCGTGATGAGATTCAGATGTCATTCAGGCTCCTCATCCTGATTCAGAGCGCTGCGCCGATCTTGTGGAACATCCGGCTTAACCAGCCTGCCTTTTCAACAGCAACCTGACTGACGACCGGTACCGTTTTGAGCACCTTGCCGTCCAGTCGGAAAACCAGTGTCCCTACGACCGTACCTTTTTTCAGGGGCGCCTGCAAATTGGGGCTGACTTCGACCACCTGCTGCAGATCCGAAAAATGTCCCTTGGGAACCGTGATGGTCACATTGCTGGTGACGCCCACCGGGACTTGCATGGGCGAAAAATCATTGCGAGTGAATTCGCCCACCTTTGCTCCCGGCTGGTAGAGCGGATGGTTGACAAAAAACCGGTAGCCATAATCCAGCAGGGCCTCCACCGCATTGGTGCTGCCCGCCCAGTTGGGACCCCCCATGACGACCGCAATCAGGCGCCGGCCATTACGCTGGGCCGTGGCATCAATACAGTATCCGGAGGCGTCGGTCAGACCGGTTTTCAGGCCATCCACGCTGGGGTCGCGAAACAGGACAGGATTCCAGCTACGCTGGGTGATTTTGTTGTAGGTATAGGATTTCTGTTTGGTAATCTGGATGACCTGGGGATATTGCTGGATCAGTATCTGGGAAAGCCGGGCGACATCCAGAGCGGTGGTATAGAGATGATCATCGGGTAAGCCATCGACATTATTGTAATGGGTGTTATGCAGGCCCAGCTGACCAGCGGTTTCGTTCATCAAGGTCACAAAGCCGGACTGACTGCCGGCCACTGTCTCTGCCAGGGCCACGGCAGCATCATTACCGGAATCAATCAGAAGCCCATGCAGCAGCTGATCGACATTGACCGCCAGTCCGGGCTGGATGAACATGCTGGAGCCGCCGGTTTTCCAGGCCTTGTTGGATATAGCGATATTTTCATGGGCATTGAGGGTGCCATTATGGATGGCCTGGTAAGTCAGATAAGCGGTCATGAGTTTGGTCAGGCTGGCCGGCGCCCGGCGCAGGTTTTCACTTTTGGCGGCAATGATCTGACCGGTGTCGTAATCCATCAATACATAGCTGACGATGGCGGGCAGGGCCGGTGCCGGCGGGGTGGGCAGGCGTGGCGTCGGCACTACCGCAAAGGCACTACTAGTAAAAAGCAGTCCGAAAAATACAAGAAAAATGTGACTCATCAGGGATGGGCGGGAAATCATCAGGTCCTCAATACGCAGTACTGAATTTGAAATAAATCTTGGGGGCATCTGCAGAATTATAATGATGCCCGGCAAGAAAGCTATGTCTGTTTGCTGATTATTCGTGGGTGCGGGGATGGGCATGTACGGACATGAGAATGCCGAGGCCGATCATGAAGGTCAGCATCGCGGTGCCACCATAGCTGATAAGGGGCAACGGCACGCCGACTACGGGTAAAATGCCGGTAGTCATGCCCATGTTGATAAAAATGTACAGAAAAAAAGTCAGACTCAAAGTGCCGGCTAGCAGTCGCCCGAAAGCATCCCGGCTCTCAAAGGCGATGACCAGTCCGCGCAGGACGATCAGCAGGTAGGTGGCAATCAGGATAAGGACCCCAAACAGGCCAAATTCTTCGGCAAAACCGGCAAAAACAAAGTCGGTCTGGGCTTCGGGCAGAAAGTCGAGATTGACCTGGGTGCCATTGAACCAGCCTTTTCCCCAAAAGCCGCCCGAGCCGACCGCAATCATACTCTGGATGATATGGTATCCGGCTCCCAGGGGGTCACGTTGGGGGTCGAGAAAAGTGAGAATTCGCTCTTTTTGGTAGCCGTGCAGGAAATGCCACATGACCGGCCCACTGACGGCGAGGATGATCAGCAGACCAATGAACCAGCGGCGACGGACTCCCGCCAGCCACATCATGAAAATTCCGGCGGCGCCGATTTGCGCGGCCGTACCCAGGTCCGGTTCTTTGGCTATCAGGAGGAAGGGGATGGCAATCAGGATGAAGCCGGTGATTGCCGCACGCCAACGCCGCACATTTTCCTGCTGGGAATAGTAATAGGCCATCAACAGCGGCAAGGCCAGTTTCATGAGTTCCGAAGGCTGGAAGGTGATGGGCCCGGCTCCTAACCAGCGCCTGGCCCCCAGACTGGTTTTGCCGGCCACCAAAGTGAGTGCCAGCAGGATCACTCCAATCACGTAAAGAGCCGGGGCCCAGGCTCGAAAGCGTTCCGGTGGTGTATTGGCAACGGCGATCAGTACGGCAAAACCGACGGCAAAGTGGAACAACTGGGCAAACACCACCCGCAAACTTTCCTGACTACCACTGTAAAGCACGGCGAGGCTGATGAGCATCAACAGGACAATCCCGGTCAGCAAGGCGGGGTCGAGTTTTTGCAGGGAACGCAGAAGACGCTGTGACAATTTCATGGCGAAGTCTTCAAGTAGTGGCGCAAGCCGTCCAGTAGATAGGTGAACAGCGGCCAGAGCAAGGCCCCGATCAACGGGCTGAGGAACAGACTGAAATGCCAGCTCAGTGGTCCGGACCAGAGTTGCCAGAGCCAGACAATCAGGCGATGCAGGAGCAAGAGCATAAAAACGAATACCAGTTGTTCCCAGACAGAGAGATGTCGCACCCTGCCCAATCCATTGACCAGCGCATAAATCATGAGGACCCCGGCGATGGCTTGTCCTCCGGGGACATCGCCCATCACCAGATCCTGAAGCAGTCCGATCAGCCAAACCAGGGTATAGCTGAGCTCGGAGCCGCTACGGATGGACCAGTAGAGCAGCAGCATCGCCACAAAATCCGGATGGACCATGCCATAAACCGGACCGGAAGGCAGGGTTTCCAGCACCAATGCCAGGAAAAAGGCAACGACCATGGCCACGATGGTCATGGCTTGCCGTGCCGAAGATGTGGTGGATTTTTCAAAAGAATCAATACTGTGCTGAGCTGACCCAGGGACACAGAAGGTCGTACGGAAATTTGTGCGAAGGGTTCGTCACCATTGTGAACGACACCGGAAATGGTGCCAATCGGCAAGCCCGGAGGAAAGCGTCCTCCCAGTCCCGAAGTGACCAGGTGATCGCCGGTTTTCAGGGGGGTATTGCGCGATTGAAAAGGCACACTCAAGGTATGTATGTGGCCTTTGCCGTTGACCAGCAGCGGAATATTCGTGCCCGCCAGTTGCGCTGGAATACTGCTGTCCAGATCGGAGACCAGAGCGATCTGGGCGCTGAATTCAGCAACATGAATGACTTGTCCAGCGACTCCACCCGCAGCGAGGACCGGCTGCCCTACTTGTACCCCGTTATGACTACCCAGATTGACGGTAATAAGCTGGCTGCCCGGAGAAAAATTTTCGGCAATGACCCGGGCAACCGCCATTTTGCCCGGCGGCTGGGGAAAGCTGTCGAGCAAAGCCAGTAATTGTCGGTTTTCATTGTGGAGTATTGCGTTTTCCAGCAATTGGGGTTCCATCACCTTGAGCTTTTCGCGCAACTGCGCATTTTCTGCGAGCAGTTCGCTGCGATCCTGCAGATATTGATGCAGGGCGCCCCAGTTTTCCGCAACCTGCATGTCTATCCAATGCACGGGATAAGTCAGATTTCCGGACCAGCCCTGCAGGTCCGGATGTTTTTCACTGAAGATGGCAACGGCAATACTCAACAAGACAAACGCCGCTACACGAAGGAGCGGCGGGTAGCGGCGGGGGAAAAACAACGCGGGCATAAGGGATTGTATGACTTCGCCGCGTTAATCGTCAGCGAAAACCTCACCCAGCAGTTCCAGCTCTTCCAGGGCGCGACCGCTGCCTCTGGCCACGCAGGTCAGAGGGTCTTCGGCAACAATCACCGGCAGGGACGTTTCTTCCATGATGAGCCGGTCCAGATCGCGGAGCAGGGCGCCGCCGCCGGTCAGGACCATACCGCGCTCGGCGATATCCCCGGCAAGCTCGGGAGGAGTTTGTTCCAGCGCCAGCTTGATGGCGCCGACAATGGCGCCCAGGGGTTCCTGAAGGGCCTCCAGGATTTCATTGCTGTTGATGGTGAAGGTGCGGGGAACGCCTTCTGCCAGGTTGCGGCCCCGGACTTCCAGGCTCAGCACTTCCTGGCCCGGGTAAGCGCAGCCGACTTTTTTCTTGATTTCCTCGGCAGTGCTTTCGCCAATCAGCATACCGTAATTACGGCGGATATAGTTGACAATGGCCTCATCCATTTTGTCGCCCCCCACCCGGACACTCTGGGAGTACACCACACCGCCCAGGGCGATGACGCCGACTTCGGTGGTGCCACCGCCAATATCCACCACCATGGAACCTGTGGGTTCAGCGACGGGCATCCCGGCACCAATGGCGGCTGCCATGGGTTCTTCAATCAGATGCACTTCGCGGGCGCCGGCGCTCATGGCCGACTCGCGGATGGCGCGGCGTTCCACCTGGGTGGCGCCATAAGGCACGCAAACAATAATACGGGGACTAGGGCTGAGAAAACGCTGATGATGCACGCGACGAATGAAGTGTTTAAGCATCGCTTCGGTGATTTCGAAGTCGGCGATGACACCGTCCTTGAGAGGTCTGATGGCGGTAATGTTGGCGGGGGTACGGCCCAGCATCCGCTTGGCTTCTTCACCTACGTGCAGACGGCGACTGCTGCCGCTGCGACGACCGGTATGAATGGCCACCACCGAGGGTTCCGACAGGACAATCCCTTTTCCCCGTACATAAATCAGGGTGTTCGCGGTGCCGAGATCGACTGCGAGGTCCGTGGAGAAAAGTCCAAGAATGCGTTTCATGATCATCTGGTTACAGGCCTTTTATATGCAGAGGGAGACGCGCCCGGGACATGAAAAAGCCAATCGTCACTTCCAGGCCGCAAAAATCAGTGCGCAGTCTAGCATGAGGACAGTTCGAGACAAAATCCGGTGAAGTGGGGAGATATGGCTACAGGACTTTGTTTTCCCCATAAAAAAACCAGCGGCAGATGCCGCTGGCGAATGCTGCTCGTCACCTGAAGCTGCTTAGAGTTGATACATTTTCGGGAAAGCAATCCCTTTATTGCTTTGCATATCCTTGTTGAGCACCGGCAGATCCAATTTGTCGACGCGGACATGTTTTTTGGATTGCAGCCACTTTGAAAAAACCTCCCAGACCGGTTTGCCTTCCACCGGCTGCATGGCTGCCCATCCCGCCACCTTGTATTTTTTGCTGGCGGACATGGGCTTTCCGCCAATCCGCATGTTGCTGCAGCGATGGTAGATTTTCTCGTCGGGATTGAAATCATACTGAATATTCCCGACCCGGATCATGTCCCCACCCTGTTGGTAATAAGGGTTCGGATTGAAAATGTTATCGGCCACCTGCTCCATGATGTTCTTGATCTGCTCGCCGGTGTAGGTGTTGACGGTGACCTGGGGATAGGTGATGGCGGTCTGGCCCATCACGTCTTCCATGGTGATGGTTTCACCGGGGAGTTTGCAATAACCCCAGCGGAAGCCCGGCGAGAAAGACACCTCGCAATCCATCTCATCGCGCAGGGCATCACAGAGCAGCTGATCGAAGCTGCCGTTGAAGTTGTCGCGCCGGTACAGCAGGCTCTCCGTGGTGGCCAGGGGCTGGGCCAATTTCTCTTGATACGGGCTGCGAACCTTATGGATATAGTCCGCCATCTCCGCATCTTCCTTGATCAGGTTGGAGAATACCGGCAGATAATGGAAACGCCAGCCATTGAGCTTGCCCTTGCCCACGTCCAGGTCAAAACGCGCGAGAATTTTGCCGTTGGTGCTGGTGTTGATGATCAGTGTCTTGCCGACCATGAAAGGCTTGGGACCCATGATGTCGTGGGTGTGCCCGCCCAGGATGATGTCGATACCTTTGACCATGGCGGCCATTTTCTTATCCACATCGGCGCCGTTATGCGAGAGGACCACCACCAGATCAGCATGCTGCTGTTCGCGGCATTCCGTTACCATTTTCTGCATGTGCTCGGTATGAATGCCAAAGCCCCAGTCGGGAATCATGTAACCCGGGTTGGCAATGGGCGTAAAGGGAAAAGCCTGGCCGATAACGGCAATTTTGCGACCGCTGACCTCATGGATATGGTAGGGTTTGAAGACCAGTTCCTGCCAGGTGTTGCTGAATATGTTCTGGGCCAGGAAATTGGCCTTGAGTTGGGTTTTGACCAGATGCTGCACCTGATCCTGCCCGTAGGTAAATTCCCAGTGGCCCACGAAATCATCAATACCCAGTAAATTCTGGGCACCGACCATATCCGCCCCCTTGGTCCAGAGACTGGTCGCTGAACCTTGCCAGGTGTCGCCACCGTCCAGTAGTAGAACCTTGTCGCCCCGTTGTTGGCGATAGCGTTTGACCAGGCTGGCAATATGCGCATAGCCGCCAATTTTCCCGTACTTGTGGGCTAGGGTGTCGAAGTCCAGGCAGGAATAGGCATATTTGCTGGAGGGCGGAGTGGCTACGCCGTAATAATCCAGCATCCACTGACCACAGAGGTGGGGAACCTGATTCAGCACCGGGCCAACACCAATATTGGTATCGGGCTCCCGCCACCAGACCGGCAGCAGCTGAGCATGGGAATCCGTCATATGCAGCAGGGTAACATTGCCGTAATCAGGAATTTCATAAGGATCCGCATCGGCTCCCCAAGCGGATTGCACGGCTCCCGGGGTCAAAAAACTCCCGGCTCCGGCAATACCCATCAATTGCATGAAATCACGTCTACTTAAATTCATTGGAATCCTCCGGTGTGAATTAAAGCCCGCCAGCAGCGGCTTGCTTCATCACTGTAATAATCTGATGATCCAGTTCCTGGGCCACTTTGGCGGATTCGGGATCTTTCGGGAAATATTTCAGGGCAAAAGTGGGCAGATAAGTCATGAGTTTCAGTTGCCCACCCTGTTCGTACATGACAATTTTACAGGGTGCAAAGGCCCCGAATTCCGGCGTGCTTTTAAGGATTTTTGCGCCCAGCACCAGGTTGCAGACTTCGTAGATGACATAGGGCTGATTGCTTTTGATGCCCCTTTCCTTGAGCCCCTCCTGAACATCCAGTGTACCGACGACATTCATATTTTCTGCTTCGGCGCCACTCTGGATGCCCATTTTGATTTGCGCCGGAGTCACGCCCTTTTGCACATTGACAATATACAGTGGGCTGGCGGTGTTGATGGGTGGCATTCCGGCTACCGTCGAGGGTATTTCAGCGCCTTGAGCCAGGCCAGCCAGACCTAATCCTGCACAGAGGGCTGCCGACAGCAGCAGTGATTTTTTCGCGTTCATGGTATTCCCCATAGATTCTGGTAGTGGTGAGGGCGAGTGAAAATTGTGGATTGATCACTCGCCGAATTAATCAGGGACGATATCCCGGCACATTGATTTTTATGCCGTTACTGAGATAACTCATGAAATATTCCAGACGTTTGTAATCGGCACTTTCCAGCGGTTGGGGAATGGCTCCCACTTTTTTATCGCAACCCTGCATCCGCTTCTGCAGCGTATTGACGGCCGACCAGGCTGCCCGATAAGTCGGAAAATGGGCACTTTGTCCCTGTACCGGAGAAATAATCTGGGCGCGCAGATATTTTCCAGCATAAGCCACATGACAGGTTGCACAGGAGAAATTCAATTGCCCACGCTTCATGAAAAAGTAGGCTTTCCCTTCTTCAAAAGCTTTGGTTGCCCCCGGACCCTGTACCTGAACATCAACGGGCATGCCGTTGGACAGGGACGTCAGGTAGGTTTGCAGGGCGATCATATCGCTGCTGCCATATTTGAGTGGCGCCTCGCCATTGGCTTTTCGGCAGGCATTGAGACTGGTGCCGATGGTGACAATGTCATGGGTTTTGGGGTCATACATGGGATAGTGGGCCGCGACACCCTTGCCCCCGTCAGGATAACAACTCGCATAGGTCTTGCCGTTGGCAAAAGCTTTCGTCCACAAGGCCTTACCCTGGGATAACGTCAAATCGCCGGGGTTGAACTGGATGGCCTCCTGATACTGACTGTACATTTCCGGGCTGAATGCATAAGAGCCCAGAGCGTACTTTTCCAGAGGCATGTTGGGGTTTTGTTCCTTGAAATAGGAATGAAACTGCTTGAGTGTCTCGGCCGGTCCGACCTTGGTATTTCCCAGGTCCCACCAGTTGACTGCCTGCGCGGCGTCACTGACACCAGCTAGGCCTAAGATTGAAAGCGCAATCAGCAACCGCTTCATGGGTTCCTCCTTATGTTGCAGGGGCGATTGTCTTCGCCCCGATATAGGTATCAGGCTACCGTCAGTTTGGAGTCCGCACTCCAGTTGCCGCCGGTATTGTCTTTCCAGACCATTTTCAGAGTGCCACTGCTTTCGGCGCGCAACTTGAATGCCAGATAGGGGTTGGCGCTGACGGCTGTACTCCAGTCAATGTCGAGCAAGGGCTTGTCGTTAAAAGTGATGGTGACGGTTTGGATGAAATGTGCAGGGATGACTTTTCCCGCCTTGTCCTTGGTCAGTCCTGTGGTCATGGGGTTCATGATCAACGATCGGACTTCGACAACTTCTCCTTTTTTGGCGCTGCTGGCCATGCGAATCATTGGGTTACCTACATTTCCTGCCATGGATAATTCCTCTTTGCAATAGGTGAAAGTTGGGGGTTAACCGCCGCAACCACCAATGGTGACTTTGACTTCACGGGGGGCAGAGGCCATCAATACCCCTTTATTGGTTTTGGCCACGACCCGGACATTGTCGGTTTTGGCCATTTTGATCCGTTGCTGAATGTAGGCCTGACCCGAAGCGGGCGTAAAGGTAAACTGGCTGGCCAGCGGCGTAGGATTATGGTCAACAAACAAATAAACGGTCGCAATGTAATCATCAGCGGTCATCGGAGAATCCACTTCAATGGTAACGGGAACCGCGCCGCCATTTTCAGCAATAGTGGGGGCCGTCAGTTTGACTTTGGAAGATACGGGCACATCAGTTTTACCGATGGAATCGGACATGGCATCTTTCAGCAACTTGGCATCAAATGCCTTTGCCGGCCAGCCAGCGACGTTATCCGCAAAGGCCATCTGCGGTTTGAGCAGGCCCAGGCCGGCAGCCGTAGCCACTGCTCCCGTAGCCAGGCTGGCACCTAAAAACTGGCGTCGCGCAATAGGTTTATTCATCATTATTGTCTCCTTAAGAATTACGGGTGGATTTGTTACTTTAAAGACCATAAATAGTCGGCTACCTGCTCTAACTGGGTTTGTGTCAGCACTTTGTTTTTTCCAAACTCAGGCATGTTGGCATAAGGAAATAATTTTTCCGGGTCACCCAGAAAAGCCACCAGTTTTTCCTTGGTCTGGAACATTTGCTGGAAAGTCACGCCTTTCATGGGCAGGGCAGGCCCGACATTGCCTGCCATAGCGCCGCCGGGTAGAGCGTGACAGGCCAGACAGTTACCCTGGGCGCGATTGAAGGCAATGGCTTTGCCCGCCTGAATGTTACCGGCGTTTGTTGGTGTATCCGCAGCTGAGGCTTCCATACTGAGAGTTAGCCCGGCAAGACCTGCTATGAGCAAAGCGATCTGAGCAAGCTGTTTATTTCGATGCTTCATAAAATGCTCCTTTATTGCAGCGCGTCCCACTGGCGCGGCAGTGAATGGTTAGCAGATTTTGTGCCATCTCTTTTCATGGGAAACCACTAACAATAAACAATAAAACATGCTGTAAAGTATAGTTTTAATCAGGGATTTTATTCGTCTATTTTTACGGTCATTTATGGGACAAGTTCGATTGAATAAGGCTTTGGAAATAACACCGGAGCTATGCAGGAAATCGACTGCCCGCGTTATTCGGCTTTGACGGGAAGGAAATAAGGAGCAATCCAGGGAAAAAGCAGTGTGCCAAAAGGACCAGATAATTCGCGCCGGTCCCTACTCTGGATCAGGAATCAAGATTATCGTCTTCCGGGTCTTGGTCGCCCAGCAAGCCGATGTTTTTCATCTTGGTGCGTAATTGTTTACGACTGATGCCCAACAGTACGGCTGCCTGGCTTTGATTGAAGCGGGTTTTTTCCAGGGCGCTGAGCACGGTTTGTCTTTCCAGGGCCGGTAAATCAAAGGGACTTGTGGCGCCAGTGTTGCCCGGCCCGAAGTTCTGCTGACCAATATCGGCAGGCAGGTGCTGACGCTGAATGTGCCCGTTGCGGTTGAGTACCACCATCCGCTCCAGGAGATTTTCCAGCTGACGGATATTCCCGGGCCATTCGTAAGCCTCCAGTGCAGCCAGCGCATCGCTACTGATGGTGACTGTCGGGCTGCGACCAATGACCAGGCAGATCTGTTCCAGAAAATGATGGACCAGCGGGGCAATATCCGCTCGTCTTTCCCGCAACGGCGGGATATGCAGCGGGATGACATTCAGCCGGTAGTAGAGATCTTCCCGGAAACGGCTTTCCGCTACGGCTTTAGCCAGATCCATGTGGGTGGCCGCGACAATCCGGGCGGCCATCCGCACCGGTTGATGGGTGCCGAGCCGGGTAAATTCCCGCTCCTGCAAGGCGCGCAGCAGTTTGACCTGCATCGCCAGAGGCATATCTCCCACTTCATCGAGAAACAGGGTGCCGGCCCCGGCCATCTCCAGTTTGCCAGCCTGGGTGCGAGTGGCTCCGGTAAAGGCACCTTTCTCGTAGCCAAAAATTTCGCTTTCCACGAGTTCCAGCGGGATAGCTCCGCAGTTGAAAGCAATAAAAGGCTGATCGGCACGATTGGAGGCTTGATGTAGAGCGCGTGCTACCAGCTCCTTCCCGGTCCCGGATTCTCCGGTAATCAGGACGTTGGAAGGCGCCGGGGCTACCAGATCAATCGTTTCCAGCAGGGTTTCAATGGCGCGGCTGACTCCGATCAGGCCATGGCGACGCGGTTCCTGGCGCATGGGTGGCAGTGCCTTACCGTGCCGCCCCAGAGTCTGACGAATCAAGGCGATGAGTTCGCCTTCATCCACTGGTTTGGTCAGATAATGTTCGGCGCCAGCCTTGATGGCTTCCACTGCCTGTTCGATTTCCCCGTAGGCGGTAGTAATAATGACCGGTATTTCCGGGTGCTTTGTCTTGATATTGCGGAGCAGTTCGGTACCGGAAATACCGGGCAGGCGTTGATCTGTGAGGATCAGGGCGGGCGGGTTGTTTTCGGTCATGGTCAGAGCCTGCTCGCCGCTTTCGGCTTCAAGCACGCGAAAGCCCTCGGCATTCAGTACCGCCGCCAGAACACAGCGCAGATTTTTTTCATCTTCCACTACTAAAATCAGATTTTGCATGTTTGCTATAACAGATCTCTTGGTAAGGGTTTCAATGGCCTGCATTTTTACCTGGCGGAGGCAATCCGCAAGGCAAATGAAGAATGAATCGGGCACCAGCAGCGGTGTCACATAATTCAATGCTGCCATCATGCACCATCATGATTTTTGTCACCACCGCCAACCCCAGACCGCTGCCCTTGGTTTTTGTGGTGACATAGGGTTTGAAAATGGTGGCGCGTTTTTCCAGAGGAATACCGGGTCCATTATCCGCAACGGTAATGTTCAATTGGCTAAAATTCTTTTGTTCTGCAGAAAGTTGCAATACCCCGCCCTGCATGGGCAGGGCATCAATGGCGTTGAGAATCAGGTTGCTCAGTGCCTGTTCCAGCAGTGAGGGGTCGAGTCTGGCATGGAGCATTTCCGGGCAGTCCAGGGTGGCTACGATGGTTTTGGTTTCCAGATCGGCCCTATGCCTCGCCAAACAACGTTCCAGCAGGGGGCGAATCGGCGTGTCAACCGGTACTGCTGCGTAAGGACGACCAAAGTCCAGAAATCCCTGGGTCATATCGTAGAGGCGCTGCACTTCTTCCTCAATGATGCGGATAAAATCGCCCTGATGATCTGCCTGACCATAGCGCACCAGATAACGGGCAGCACCGCGCAGGGAAGACAAGGCGTTACGAATTTCATGGGCTACCTGTGCCGACATTTCGCCAATGGTGGCCATACATTGCATGGCCTGTTGTCGCTGGTGCAGCTGGCGCAGTTCGGTCAGATGTTCCTGAAGGCGTTGTTCGGTCAAGCGAAAGGCCCACTCCAGACGATGGAGTTCATCGCCGGATTGCGGAGGGCGGATCATGGCGGTTTTCTTGTCGAGGCCCAGACGATTTTCCATGCTTTCAATTTCATCCAACAGCCGTAATACCGGGCGGGTCATGGCCAGGCTGACCAGATAAGCGCCCAGCAGTCCCAATAATGCGGTTATCAGACCCAGCACAATCAGGCGACTCGTGGTTCGATCCAGGCGCCGGTTGACCAGGCTGCTGATATGTTGACGATTCCCTTGCAAATAAACGAAGCCCAGCTGATTGCTACCAGCGAGAATGGGAGCGTCAAAGCGATCTATTTGATGGGTATCGCTGCGGGCGACAGGTGGGGATAGGCTTTGTCCCAACTGGCGAATATCCGGACTGGCGACCACCACATGCTGACGGTTGGTGATGATAATGGATTGAACCAACGGATTGTGCAGTTCCACCAACTTGCCGAGTTTCCCGCCATCTTTGAGAAGGAGCGGATCTGCTGCCGAACTGGCCAGGGTTTCCGTGAGACGCAGCAGTTCGGTTTGTACCTGATTGGTCAGGTCATTACGCACAGAGGTATAGAGAAAAATGGAAATAGATAGATAAATCAGGGCGACCAATAGCAAGACAAAAGTCATGCTTTTGGCGCGCCAGGACATATTCTGCCAAAAGCGGGTCGGCAGCCCCAAATGATCCGCGACCGTCGATGGCCAGTTGCGGGTTTGCGGGTGAGGGGGCAAGGCCTCAGGCATGCGCTAACAGACGGAAACCCATGAATCCAGCGGTATCCAGGGCGTTGAGAGGCAATTGGGCGACGTGTTCCCGGACCGCAGCGCGTTGTTCAGTGCTTAGCGTGCGCTTGACCACCAGAGTCCATACGGGTGCCCGACCCGCGCTCTCGACCACGGACCAGATTCCCGGCAACTGTTTTTCAAGGGTTTTGACGGTGGCAGCGCGCACTATACCCAGATCTGCACGATTTTCGGCAAGGGCAGTAAACACCGCGCGTTCTGAACCTTCCGGAACCCAGATGACGGGCCTGGTTCCCGCCAGACGCAACAATTGTTTTTCAGCCAGCGAACGGGCACTGCAGTAAGGGCTGGCAAAGGCTATGCGCAAGGGGGCATTAGGTATGGTCACATTGTTTGCCGCGTGCTCTCGGCGAATGATGGCCAGACCATGTCTGTCAAGGCCGGAGACAGACTGGGCAACGGCAAGCATTTGGGTTTTTTCCATAGGGATCATTCTGGGCGTGAGCAGGGCAAAGTCAAATTTACCCGTTTGCCCATCCTGAACAAAAGCCTGCTCATCAGGCGGTATGACCAGTTGTACCGGGCGTCCTGTGGCTGTGCTCAGAGCTTTTTGCAAAGGCGCAAAAATATGGTAGGCAGCAATGGGCGTGAAGGTCGGCGGAATCCCCAGAATCAGCGCTTGTTGCGGAACTCTGGGCGTTAATGTGACGCCGTGAATTTCCTGATACAAGGTGCGCAGGGCATTATAATTTCCATCATTGGTAGCGTTGAATCCTGCTGCCAGACCGCCGAGGGCCCGGATGCTGGCGGGGTCCTTGCTTTTGGCGCTCAACAAAGCCGCTGTGAGTTGTTTGCGCAGGGCGGCGGGCACCCCGGCAGAAGCGGCCAGCAGATCACCCGGACCGACTGCCGCATCGGCAATCACCCGCAAGGTTCCCGAATGCAGGTAGGGTGCCGCCACGTTGGCGGCTACGGCGGTGGCATCATAAAAACGTGCTGCTACATCCATGAGGGCGCTCTGATCAGAACCGCTTTGCCGAAAAGCACTGAAACTTTTGGGCGTCATCCCCAGTTCACGGAACATGGATAAAGGCACCAGGGATGAGGCTGCGCAGGCCGGATCTCCCATGACAAAGCTGCGATTTTTGAGCTGCAGGACATTGTGGATCGGACTATTGCGGCGCACGACAATCACGCTATGGTTACCTCCCGGAGTGGGAATGACCCCTACGAGAGGATAATAAGCTTGCTGGTGGGCGCTGCGGATATAGGCAATGGGACAAAAAAGCACCATTTGCGGTGTGTTTTTGTCGGCCTGATCGTAAAAACTTTGCAAATTGGCGCTGAAATGCAAGGTAATTTTTTGCCCGATGCTGTGGCTCAGGTACTTTGCCAGAGGGGTGAAAGCCGCATACATGACTGCGGGACTGCTGACCGGCGGCAACAGAAAGTTTAGACCGGCTTGCGCCGGAAGCGCGAAACAGCAGAGAATCATCCACAGCCAGAGTCGTATGGGGTTTTTCATCGGAAATTCCAGAGCCCTTGGAGCATCACACAATATTCAAGCAAAAGGAGTGCCAGTTTCATGTCGGTTCCTGAAAGTCTGAACCATTTTAATGCGCAGGGTGAAGCCCATATGGTCCATGTCGGTACCAAGGCGGTCAGTGCCCGGGTAGCTGTGGCTGAAGGAGAAATCCGGATGGCAGAAAGTACTTTCACGCGCATCACCCAGGGACAAATACAGAAAGGGGATGTGCTGGGTATTGCCAGAATAGCGGCCATTCAGGCTACCAAGAGGACCTGGGAACTGATCCCTTTGGCACACCCGTTGCTCCTGACGGGAGTCGAGGTGGAGCTGATACCTGCCCCGGATCCGGCCCGCATTATCTGTCGTGCAGAAGTGCATTGTGCTGGGCAAACCGGAGTGGAAATGGAAGCGCTGACGGCGGTTTCAGTGGCGCTGCTGACAATTTACGATATGTGCAAAGCAATGGACAGAGGCATGGAAATGAATGCCATACGCCTGATCAAAAAAGAGGGCGGCAAGTCAGGTCTTTGGACCAGAGAATCCCGCCCCTAGATACCGGATTATTTGCCGCGATGGGGACTGGAACTGTAGCGCATCATGACATCCGTATCTTTCCAGTTCGATTCCTTCAGGATTTCATCGGGAATCATGTACCGATCCTGGGGAGCCACATCCTTGAATTTCACAACCCGCAACACGTCAGTATAGGGCAGCTTGCGCAGCAGGCCGTCCTTGTCGGTGGCACGTACGATCATGGCATCCTTCAACAGGGCATATACATAGAAATTACCGGGTCTTAACTTGCCTTCCTTGTCTTTCCAGGTCACGGTAATGCGTGAATGTTCTTTGAAATCATTGCGAATCATGAATGCATCTCCTTGGACTAAGCGCCATTAAACTAATCATCGTCCCTGCCACAAAGCAAATAAGGACTACTTATTACAAAATCAAAAACGCTGACTTGCTTTATCAGGTACGCTCCGCCAAGATTCTGGCGATAACGGGATGTCCCCGATTTGGTGCAGCCAGACGCGAGGTACAATTATGGCTACGGTTATGGAATTTGAAGACCACAGCAAGCAGGAAATCAAGTACTCCACTTGCTACATGTGTGCTTGTCGTTGTGGCATCAAAGTCACT
>NZ_JBYCKQ010000040.1:0-96010 GCF_057473465.1 Acidithiobacillus sp. TH-A117 | reverse complement strand
CTGCCCACGATCCGCCAGAATCATTGCCCACCATCGCCCAGAATCACCGCCCACGATCATTCAGAATGACTGCCCACGATGGGCCAGAATACGCAGGTGAACAGAATCCAGTCGCGATCCTTCTTCGGCAGGTCCTTCCACGGTCGGTCAACGTCGTAGCCCATGCTGACCAGGATGTCGCGCAGGTTCTGGCCTTGCCAGGCGGGGGGCCAAGAGGCGATCGCCCGCTCGCGGATGCTCAGGGAGGGATCGGGCACCATGATGGCCTCGGTCACCTCGTACACATGGCCCAGGCCGTGGCAGGCCGGGCACGCTCCCTGCGGCGTGTTGGGCGAAAAATCCTCGGCGTACAGCATCGGCTGGTTGGCTGGGTAGGCGCCGGCGCGCGAATACATCATCCGCACCAGGCTGGACAGGGTGGTCACACTGCCCACGGAGGAACGCGCGTTGCTGGAGCCCCGCTGCTGCTGCAACGCCACCGCCGGCGGCAGGCCGTCGATCGCATCGACGTCCGGCACGCCGGCCTGGTCGATCAGGCGCCGCGCATAGGGGGCCACCGACTCGAAGTAGCGCCGCTGCGCCTCGGCGTAGATGGTGCCGAAGGCCAGCGAGGACTTGCCGGAGCCGGAAACGCCCGAGAACACCACCAGCGCGTTACGCGGGATGGAAACGTCCACCTCTTTGAGGTTGTTCTCGCGCGCGCCGCGCACTTCCACCATGCCGCTGGCCGCAGCGGTACAAGAGGATTCACCGAAAGAATTGTTTGGCATGTTTTTATCCTGTAGTTCGTCCCGCTCAGGACGGGACTTCCTGAGTTCGGGGGCCGCGGCGACTGGCTTCGAGCGCTGCGGTGACAGTGCGGGCGTCGTAGCTGCCGCGCAGACGACGACCCTCGACGAAGAACGTAGGCGTGGCGTGCGCACCGCTGGCGACCGCACTGGCGAGGTCGCGCTCGACACGCTCGATCACCGCGGTGCTGTCGAGATCCGCGGTGAACCGTTCGACGTCGAGTCCAAGCTCGGCGGCGTAGCCGATCAGATGCTCGCGCTCCAGCGCATGCTGACGGGTGAACACGAAGTCCAGCCACGGCCAGAACATCCCCTGGTTCGCCGCTGCCTCGGACGCCCGCGCGGCGATCGGCCCGTGCGGGTGGTGCGGCAGATGGCGCACCACATACCGCAGGTCGTCCCCAAAGTGGGCACGCAGATCGTCCCAAGAACCGGTGGCGTGCGCACAGTACGCGCACTCGAAGTCCACGTACTCGACGAGTGTGAGCTGGGCGTCCTCCGGCCCGCGAATGTGATCGACCTCGGGATCGACTGGCGGCTCAAGCACCATCGGCAGATCGGCAGTTTCCTCACCCCACTTGCGAGCGGCGACCTTGAAGATGAGCCGCCCGAGCAACGTAGCGAGCACCATCGACACGAGCACGCCAACCGTCGCCTGGCGGTCCAGGTCGGAGGTCGTGCCGAACGCGAGCCCGATGATGAGCAACGACACGGTGAACCCGATCCCGGACAGTGCCGCACCACCGAACACGCTCCCCATCCCGACGCCCTCGGGCAGCCGGCCCAGGCCGAGACGGACGGCGACGAGAGTGATGAGCCCGATGCCCAGGAGCTTGCCTAGCACAAGCCCTGCGATGACGCCCCAGGTCACGGGCGAGCCGAAGGCCTCAGCGAGCAGCCCACCACGCAGGTCCACCCCTGCGTTCGCCAAGGCGAACACCGGCACGATCAGCAGCGCCGTCGGCAGCCGCAGGAACTCGTGCAGCCGCTCGTTCACCGAGATACCCCGGGACAGCCCACAGTCCACCGCGCGGGCCGATGCGGCACTCGGAGACTGCCAGAAGTCACGGAACAACTGTCTTGCCGCGACGACCTTGTGTCGTTGCGTTGCGTAGGCGGGAATCAGGAGCCCCGCGGCCATCCCGGCGAGGGAGGCATGGATGCCGGAGTACACGGTCGCGAGCCACAGCACGATCACGATCAGCACATAGGGCGTTGCCCGCCACTGGCGGTTGCGCCCTAGCAACCACAACCCGACGAGACTGGCGAGGGCGATCAGCAACGGGATGACCCGGATCTCCTCGCTATAGACGATGCCGATGATGGACACGGCGAGGAAGTCATCGACCACGGTCAGGGTGAGCAAGAACACGCGCAACTGACCGGATAACCGCGGGCCGACGATCGCCAGGGTACCCAGCATGAACGCCGTATCGGTGCCGACCACCGCCCCCCACCCGTGCAGGCCCTCACTTCCGGCCAGCCCCACGATCAGGACATACACCAGCGCGGGAAGCACGACACCCGCGACACCCGCGATCAGAGCGAGACGGGCACGGCTGCGGTCCCTGAGCGATCCGTGGGCGAACTCCTGACGCACCTCCAGGCCGATCAGGAAGAAGAAGACCACCATCAGGCCGTCGTTGACCCAGTGATGCAGATCCATGTGCAGGCCCAGCGGCCCGAAGTCAAACCCGACGTCCAGGTGCCACAACTCGAAATAGGCATCGGATAGCGGCGAGTTCGCCCACGCCAGCGCCACGACCGTGACGATCACCAGCAGCACCGCAGCACCAGACTCCGTGCGCAGATAGCGGGCAACGCGTCCCCGGCTGATATTCGCCGAGGATGCACCGAAAGAAGTGGCTGACATGTTCTTATCCTGTTCCTGTAGTTCGTGAAGTCGCGTTGAGCCGGTTTCGGAGGCGACCGGTCAGGCGTCCGCCTCTGGCAGCGTCCCATCATCCAGCGAGCGCAGCCAAGTAAGCCTTTCTCCCAGCCTGCGCTCAACACCTCTGTCCGTTGGCTGATACCAGCCCGGCCGCGCCACGCCCTCGGGAAAATAGCTTTGCCCAGCGGCGTAGCCGTTGGGCTCGTCATGGGCGTAGCGGTAGCCTTCGTGATACCCCATCTGCTGCATCAGCTTCGTCGGCGCATTGCGAAGATGGAGAGGCACAGGCAGGGAGCCGCTGTTCTTGACGAAGGCCTTCGCCTTGTTCCAGGCGGCATAGGCAGCGTTCGACTTGGGGGCGGCAGCAAGGTAGGTCGCCGCGTGGGCAATCGGTATTTCGCCTTCGGGGGAACCCAGCCTCTCATAAGCCAGCGCGGCATTGAGCGCCAGTTGCAGCGCCTGCGGGTCGGCATTACCGATGTCTTCGCTGGCTACTACCACCATGCGGCGGGTGACCTGGCTGACGTCGCCGCTACCGTCAAGGATGCGGGCCAGCCAATACAGGGCCGCGTCGGGGTCGGAGCCGCGCAGCGACTTGTGGAAGGCCGAGAGCTGCCAGTAGAACTCGTCACCGCCCTTGTCGAACCTGCGCAGTGATGGGCTGGTGGACAGCCTGGCGAACTCGCCATCGACCACGGCCTTGCCAGCGCCCGACGCAGCATTCGTCACCTGTTCAAGCAGATTGAGGAAGCGCCTGCCATCGCCATCGGCGAAGCCCTTGAGCAGGTCCAGCGCGTCCGCGTCCAACGTGACGCCCTGGAGATGCGGCAGTGCGCGTTCATAGAGCTGGCTCAGTTCGTCGCTGGACAGCGGTTCGAGGGTATAGACCTGCGCGCGCGAGAGCAGTGCGGAATTGACCGCCAACCCCGGATGCTCGGTCGTCCCCCCCACCAGGGTCAGGAGCCCCGACTCGACATGGGGCAGCAGGGCATCCTGCTGCGCCTTGTTGAAGCGATGGATCTCATCGACGAACAGCACCGTCGATCGACCATGGTTGTCCAGTTCAGCCTGGGCCTCGTCGATGGCTTGCCGGATGTCCTTCACCCCGGCAAGCACGGCCGAGATGGCGATGAACCGGCTGTCGGTCGCACTGGCGGCCAGGCGCCCCAGGGTGGTCTTGCCCACGCCTGGCGGCCCCCAGAGGATGAACGAGTGCAACTTGCCCGCCGCGAACGCGAGACGCAGCGGCTTGCCGGGGCCCAGCAAGTGCCGTTGCCCGACGAATTCGTCCAGCGTCTTGGGCCGCAGGAGTTCGGCCAAGGGAGGCTTGGGCTTTGTCGTGAATAGATCGGTCAAGTTCCTCTCCCTGGCATTTCTGATAGTTGACGTTCCGATAACGTTGGCACCTCAATCCAGGGAGGCGGATTTATCCAACGCCGTGGGCTCTTTGTCGCTAATCGCATGCATGATGATGCGAGAGCCCCGGTAGCCGATACTGTGGTTCCATACCCAGCTCAAAGCGACGCTGAGACGATTTCGCGTACCGATCAGAAAGTAGATGTGCGCCAGCTTCCAGATCCACCACGCAAAGGCACCTCGCAGCTTCACCCGCCCCATGTCGATCACCGCCAGGCTGCGGCCGATGGTGGCCAGGTTACCCTGGTGCCGGTACTTGAAGGGCCCGTCAGCGGGCTTGCCCTTCAGGCGCCGTCCAATGAGGTTGGCGACGTACTTGCCTTGCTGCTTGGCGGCCGGGGCGATGCCCGGCACGGGCTTCCCATCGGCCATGGTGCACGAGGCGGTATCGCCGATGACGAAGACCTCCGAGCGACCGGCCACCGTCAGGTCAGGGCCAACGACCACTCGACCAGCACGATCAGACGCAGCACCCAGCCAGCGGGCTGCGGGAGACGCCTGGACCCCGGCGGCCCAAACGATGGTCTTGGCCGAAAGAGGCTTGCCGCCATACACCACACCGTCGGCCGAGCATTCGGTGACCGGAGTACCCAGCACAACCTCGACCCCGAGTTTTTCCAGTGCCTGGCGCGTATAGGCCGAAAGGTCCTCTGGAAAGACGGACAACAGACGCGGGCCCGCCTCGATCAGTACAACCCGCGACGTGCTCGGGTCGATCGAGCGGAAGTCACGCGCCAGCGTGTCTCGCGCCAGCTCGGCGATGGTTCCGGCCAATTCAACCCCGGTGGGACCACCACCGATGATGACGAACGTCTGCAGCGCGGCACGCTGCTGAGGATCGCTCGTGCGCTCGGCCTCCTCGAAGGCCGCGAGGATTCGGCCGCGAATGGTCGTGGCATCTTCCAGCGTCTTCAACCCCGGTGCGAAGGCCCCCCATTCGTCGTGTCCGAAATAGGCGTGGGTAGCGCCTGTCGCGAGCACGAGCGTGTCGTAGGTTTGCCGCGAGCCATTGTTGAGAATGACCTCGCGTGCGTCCTGGTCGATACCTTCCACTTCCGCCATCAAAGTGTTCACTTCCGGGCGATTGCGGAAGAGATAGCGAATAGGCCAGGCGATCTCCGATGTCGAGAGTGACGCCCCTGCAACCTGGTAAAGCAAGGGTTGGAACAGGTGATGATTGCGCCGATCGATGATCGTCACATCGACCTCGGCACCAGCAAGCTGGTTGGCAACCTCGATCCCGCCGAAGCCCGCTCCGATAATGACGACGTGATGTCGGTTTCTGGAGGTCTTTGTCATGACCTGATCTCCTCTCTCTCAGCGTTTCAGCGCCGATGCGTGGTGTGCCATATGCTCGCCAATGAAACTGGCAATGAAGTAGTAGCTGTGGTCGTAGCCTGGGCGAAGATTCAACGTGAGCGGGTGCCCCGTCTCGTCGCAGGCTTTGCGCAGCAGGTCGGGCTGGAGCTGGCTCTCCAGGAACTCGTCGCCCAAGCCCTGATCCACCAGCAACGGCAAACGCTCCTGCACGGTGCGAATCAGCTCCACGGTGTCGTACTGCTTCCACACTTCCCGATCGCTGCCCAGGTACGCCTCGAAGGCCTTGTGCCCCCAGGGCACCTGGGTGGGGGCGACGATGGGCGAGAAAGCCGAGACGCTTCGATAACGGCCCGGGTTGCGCAGGGCAATGACCAGAGCACCGTGCCCCCCCATGGAATGGCCGCTGATGCTCCGCTCTGCTGTCACGGGAAAGTGGGCCTCGATCAGCGCCGGTAGTTCCTGCACGACGTAGTCATACATCCGATGATTCGCAGCCCAGGGTTCCTGTGTGGCGTTGACGTAGAAACCCGCCCCCTGTCCAAGGTCATAGGCAGGATCGTCGGCGACGCCTTCGCCGCGAGCGCTGCTATCGGGTGCGACGACGGCAATGCCATGTTCGGCCGCGTAGCGCTGGACGGCGGACTTGGTGATGAAGTTCTGCTCGGTGCAGGTGAGACCTGAAAGCCAGTACAGCACCGGCACCTTGCCGTGCTGTGCCTGCGGAGGCAGATAGACGCCGACCTTCATCGTGCAGCCGAGCGTCGTGGATTCATGCTGATAAACGTCCTGCCAACCATCAAAGCTGGCGTGATGTTCGATGCGTTCCATGTAGTTCTCCTATGTTCAAAGGAACGGCGCAGCTCTCGCGCGCCAGGACGGCAGCTCGTCAGGAAGATTTCTCTTCCGCTGCCGTGTCGCCGTGGGCGTGTCTGATCCTGCGCACGATCCACCAGATCGTCAGCATCACCGCAGGCACCAGAACCGCCATCACCGGCGCCACGCTGTCGTGAACCATCGGAATGCCCTTGAGCAAATAGCCGAGAAGACTCACGACGTAATAAGAAATTGCCGCGACCGACAGGCCTTCGACGGTTTGCTGAAGGCGCAATTGCATCTTGGCCCGGTTGTTCATCGACGCAAGCAGATCGCGGTTCTGGCGTTCAAGCTCGACGTCGATCCATGAACGCAGCAACGCGATGGCCCGGGTCAGCTTGTCGGAGAGCTTGGCCTGGCGCTCCTTTACGGATTGGCATGTCCGCATGGCGGGAGCGATGCGACGCTGGAGGAAGTCCGCCCAGGTGCAGTACCCGGACACGGCCTCTTCCGAAAGCGCTGCCAGCCTTTCCTCGACGATCTCGTAGTAGGCACGGCTGGCGCCGAAGCGATAGAGATTCGCTGCAACGCCAGCTTCCAGCTCGGCAGCCAGGCCGGTCAATTCGGACAGCAGCACGTCACTGTCGCGCCGTTCCACCAAGCTCGTACACATCTCGTCGGTGATCGCCGCAAGGCGCGACTCCATGCGTCGCAGCTCCGACGTCATCGATCGTGTCAACGGCAGGGACAGCAAGGCCAAGGTGCGGTAAGTCTCGATCTCCAGCAGACGTTGAGCCAGCGCACCCGCCCGTGCCGGGGTCAAATCGCGGGCCAGGACGAGGATCTGCGTCAGGCCATCCTCATCCTGTCGGAAGTCGGTCAGGATGGCGGCAGAGCCGTTCTCCACCAGCGAGTAGCACAGGCTGGCAGGATCGAAGCGATCGGCCTCCTTCTCCGTTTCCGGCGTCCACGGAAGAAGTCTCAAACGGATGCCGGATACGACCGGGCCGGGAGGAACAAATCCATGCTTGAAAGGATTTTCGCCGCATGGCTCTCCCGTCTCGGAATCCAGCGAAGCGCACCAGAGATACGTCGAGAACTCGGTGTGCTTTTCGCAGTGCAGGTCTCCCTCGTCCCATGTCACGCCGTGGAGCGGCGTAGCGTGGTCGGGCTCGGCAACGCCGAAGCGATGAGACAACTCGCTCATCGCCATCTGATCCCTGGCCTGGTCGCCTTCGGTCATGAAAGCGAGCTGCAATATGCCGCGGGGGGCCTGAATCAATAGATGTGGGCGCGCGTGTACTTCACCCACGGCTGCAGCACGATCGGCATAGGCCGGCATGCCGTACACGGTGGCGCTCGGGGCGGGTTGTACGGTCGTCGTATTGATGTTGGCCGGCTCTTTCATAACGACCTCATTTCTTCTTGGTTGAAAAACACGCTTCAAAGCAAATGCCCGCAGCCATGCGTTTCGCACATGGCTGCGGGCCGATCTTCATGAGCAGGCACCGCTCTACACGGTCCGTCTAATAGGCTTGCCGTGTAGAGGCTTGTGCTGGCCCTTTCAGAACGCCCTCAGCTTCCTAGCTTTCAGACGAAGGTGTACGAGCAAACCTTGTTGCCTGCCGGATCACGCAGGTAGGCAGCATAGGCACCCGGCAGGTGGCCACGCGGGCCAGGCTGGCCCTCGTCGGTGCCGCCTGCGGCAAGGCCGGCGGCGTGGAAGGCATCCACTTCGGCGGGGGTGGCGGCCGCAAAGCCGATCGTCACGCCGTTGCTGGAAGGCGCTTCACCATTGCCCGGACGGGCGATGATGAAAGCCGGCTTTTCGCGACCGAAAAGCACCCATCCGTTGCCGAAAGGACCGAGGTTCTTGATGCCGAGAGCACCCAGAGCGGCGTCATAGAACGCGGCCGACTTCTGGACGTCGGCCGCGCCGATGAAGACGTGCGAGAAGATGCCGTCGCCGGAAATGACAGGATTGGACATGGTTAATTTCCTTGATGGTTGGTATTGAATGGATAGTGGGTGATCAGTAGTGGATCACCGTGCGAATCGACTTGCCTTCATGCATCAGGTCGAAGGCGTGGTTGATCTCGTCGAGACCCATGGTGTGAGTGACGAACGGGGCGAGATCGATCTCGCCTTTCATTGCGTCTTCCACCATGCCCGGGAGCTGGGTGCGCCCCTTGACCCCACCGAAAGCGGAGCCCTTCCAGGTCCGGCCGGTGACCAACTGGAACGGACGGGTCGAGATTTCCTTGCCGGCACCGGCGACGCCGATGACGATCGACTGGCCCCAGCCACGATGGGCAGCTTCCAGAGCCGAACGCATCACGTTGACGTTGCCGATGCACTCGAAGGTGTGATCGACACCCCAGCCGGTCATCTCGATCAGAACCTCGTGAATCGGCTTGTCGAAGTCCTTCGGGTTGAGGCATTCGGTCGCGCCGAAGGTACGAGCCAACTCGAACTTCGCCGGATTGGTATCGATGGCGATGATGCGGCCCGCTTTGGCCTGGCGTGCCCCCTGAATCGCAGCGAGACCGATGCCGCCGAGGCCGAAGATGGCCACCGAGTCGCCGGGCTGTACCTTGGCCGTGTTGTGCACGGCGCCGATGCCGGTGGTCACGCCGCAGCCCAGCAGGCAGACGTGCTCGGGGTTGGCGTCCGGGTTGATCTTGGCCAGCGAGACTTCGGCGACGACCGTGTATTCGCTGAAGGTCGAGCAGCCCATGTAGTGGTAAAGCGGCTGACCGTTGTACGAGAAACGAGTCGTACCATCGGGCATCAGCCCCTTGCCCTGGGTTGCGCGAACCGCGACACACAAGTTGGTCTTGCCGGACTTGCAGAACAGGCACTCGCCGCACTCGGCGGTATAGAGGGGAATGACGTGATCGCCAGGCTTCACGCTGGTCACACCTTCACCCACCTCCACGACGATACCCGCACCTTCATGACCCAGCACGACCGGGAAGAGACCTTCGGGATCGTCGCCCGACAGGGTGAAGGCGTCGGTATGGCAAACGCCGGTATTCGTGATCTTGATGAGCACCTCGCCCTTGCGCGGCGGCTCGACGTCGATCTCGACGATTTCCAGCGGCTTTCCTGGCCCGAAGGCAACTGCTGCACGTGATTTCATGATGTCGCTTCCTTTACTAGCTAACTAAATTTGCCCTCACCGAGGGCACCCTGGTGCCTCTACCGCAGATAGGAGCGGACGATAGAGATGGTCTCGTCAATGGACTTGTTCTGCGAATCGCTCCTGATGTCACTACGGGGAAACTCTTCCCGCAGATAGCTCTCCAGAACGGTTGCCATCAATCCGTTGACTGCCCCACGAACGGCCGCAAGCTGCTGAAGAATTGCAGGGCATTCCGCACCTGCATCGAGCGCTTGCTCAAGAGTCGCTACCTGACCTTTGATGCGCCGGATGCGCGTCAGTGCTTGCTTCTTTTCTTCCGGGCTGTGTGGCATCGAACACCTCTCTACTTGGGTACACCGCCGCATTATACAATACTCCCCCATAGTATATGCGGCCGAACTTCGCCACAAATTCTGTGCTCTTCGAGCACTCTTACAGGCTAGTACAGGTTTGTTCCCAAGAAGCGCAAAACATTCAAATCAATGAATATTTCTTGCATGTATCGACAGCATCGGGGCAAGTTCAAAACTGGTCAAACTGGAAAAATCTATGCGCAGATAGACATGATCTATCTAAGCCGACTCATCGAGTTGAAGCTATCAAGATGAGACCGGCTAGGCGACCTGAAGACCCGAGTGCCGAGCTTTCCGCAGTGCAGGCAACATCTGTCCGTCCCAGTCACGATCGACCGCCACCTGGGCCTGTTCTTGGTTTCGTTCGAGTGCTTCAACGTCAAGATCACCGATCGCCCATGTCTGCGTGCCGCAAGTCCTCGCGAGAATGCCATCCTCGGGGAATCCACGATCCATGGGTGCATAGATCGTGGCCTCGCCAGTGTTCGTGTCCAGCGCCGGACTCCAGTCAGCAGCTCCGGTCGTGACGGCCTGCGCGATGAACATTCGGTTCTCCAGTGCCCGCGCCATGCAGCCCACACGGACCCGGGTTGCACCGGCTTGGGTGTCGGTACAGCTCGGGACCAGCAGCAGGCGTGCCCCCGCCTCCCGCTGGGCTCGCACGGGCAATGGAAACTCACTGTCGTAGCAGACAGCGATGCCGGTACGCACGCCATTCAGGTCGAAGACCTTGAGTTCGTCGCCACCCTCGATGACGCCGGTGTCTTTCTCGAACCCCGTCAACTGCAATTTGTCCTGGTAGTCACGCGTGCCGTCCGGCGCAAACCACCACGCCCGGTTGCGATAGCGATCCGGTCCAACCCGGGTCAAGAACGTACCAGCCTGAATGGTCATGCGCAGCTCGCGCGACAGGTCGGCGTAAAGTGCCAGCCACGCAGGCTGCAAGGCCTGCAGCGCGGCCAGCGAGGCGTTGAAATCCTGGCGGATGCCAGGCTCGAACATCGCAGCCAGTTCGAGGGACAGATATTCGGGCAACACGGCCAGTTCCGCTCCGGCACGGCTCGCCTCCTCCAGAACCCGCCGCTGCCGCGCTGCGAATGCCTCGAAGCCCGTGGGCTGACCCACTGCGTATTTCGCAACTGCTACTTTCATTTCGCGTTCTCCAGGGCGTGCAGCCACATCGTGAGCGTCTGCTCGGTTTCGCTCGGCTCACCCACCTGTTTCCAGGGCAGCGTAACCTTCATGTCCGACTGTCGCACGTAGCCACGACGGGTCCAGAAGGGATCATTACTGCGGTAGTTGGAAGGACGCCGGGGATCGTCGTCTGCTCGATCCACCGACGCGAACGATGTCCACTGCATGCCGCCCAACGAACGGGCATGCGCTTCGCGTTCGTCAAAGAAGCGATGGCCCAGGCCACGGCCCCGGAAGGCCGGGAGCAGGACTGATTCGCCGCAGTAAAACACTGCCTCCATCGGGATTCCTCGATCGGCGAACGGCACCTGGAAGGCCGGCTCCGCATCGCTGAGCGGCAACCCCGTGGACGCACCCACGACCACGTCATCTGCGAGCGCGAGCACCAGCAGGCTGTCTGCCGAACGGGCGTACATGGAAAGGTAGTGCTTCTCGTATTCGATGTCGCCCTCGTACAGGTATGGAAAGCTGCGGAAGACCTTCGCCCGCAGATGTGCCACGCTGTCGAACCATTCGGCAATGTCCGGCCCACGACGAACCAGCACCTGCACGTGGCTGGTCATTTCAGGCGTCCCCTCCGACCTGTGCGATCCAGTCGCCGAGGTTGTAGTAGTTGGTGACACGAGCGATCTTGCCATCGTGGATCTCGAAGAAGGCGCCGCCCGGCAGCACGTAGCGCTGACCCTGGGCTTCCGGCAGCCCGTCGTCCGTCACCTTGTATTCGCCATGCACCACGTACTCCGCGCCTGCGCGCAGGCCGTCGGCGCTGGCCATCACCACGATCCCGCGCAGTTGCTCGCCATAGCAGCGGTCCATGCGCTGCAGGAAGGCGCGGAAGGCTTCGCGACCGACCTCACGAGCACCCTGGTTCAGGTCGTGCGCGACGTCATCGGTCAACATTGACAGCATGGCCTCGCGGTCGCCGCGGTTGAAGGCGTCGTAGTAGGCAGTGATGAGAGTCGCAGCGTTCATTCGCGGTCCTTGTTGTGTTGTTCGGAGCGGAGCACTCCGGGGTGTTGCCAGTTTGGGCAACCACGCCTCCCTTGTATATGGAATTGTTGCGATTTTATAATTCCTAAATCTGGAATAATTAACGAGCAGCAAAACCGGCCATGAGGCGTGCGTCATGAACAAGGAAATGGAACTACTGCGCATCTTTCGGGTGGCGGCTGAAAGCAGCAGTTTTCGCGATGCGGCAGTCCGGCTGGGGACTTCTCCGCAAGGTGTCACCCGTGCCATCCAGCAACTGGAGCAACACTACGGCGAGGTGTTGTTTCATCGAAGCACGCGCCAGGTGCGCATCACCGCCTTCGGCGAAGGGCTGTTAGACCAAGTGCGCCCCGCATTGGAGCGGTTCGAGGATCTGTGGCGAACGCCTGGCTCCGACCAGCAGGCATCCCTGTCCGGTACGGTTCGCATCACCGCACCGCACAGCTTGGGCACCAGAGCGGTACTACCGGCACTGGAGCGCGTGGCCGCGCGTCATCCCGGCATCACGCTGGATGTGCGGCTGTCCGATCGCATCAGCAATACGGTTGACGAAGGGATTGACGTCGGGATCAGGGTCGGATTCATGCGCGATAGCCGCTTCGTCGCACGCAAGGCCGCCGACATGAGACTCCCCATCATTGCCGCTCCGCGCCTAATCAAGAAAGTGGGTGTACCTGAAAACATCGATGCGCTAAGCAGCCTGCCGGTTACCGTGGCCTTGGATATCAATACCGGCCGTCCCTGGCCTTGGCACTTCAAGGCGGGACGCCAGTGGACGCCTGCCGCACCCACTCTCGTCGCCGACAATGCCGACATGGAAATGGGGGCGGCGCTGGCCGGGATCGCGTTCGCGCAACTGGCGGACTACATGGCCGCCCCCTACATTGCCAGCGGGAAGCTCGTGCGAGTGCTGGAGAACGAAGAACCTCCGGCATGGGGGTTGTACGTCTATCGGCCTCAGCGTGGCCCCATTCCGGGGAGGGTTCGAGCGGTATTTGATGAAATGCTGGTCGCCGTTGGATCGTTGCCAGCCTTGCGCTGACACGTCGCAAGACGCCGTAGGGCACACGCCTTGGAAAGCGGGGCACTGAGCCTCGGCGGCTCACCCCCCCAGTTGAATGATGAGCCGACCGTCTGCCCGCTTGCGCCATGTGCAGATCGGTCGGCCATGCAACCCAATGCCGGCGAACGATTAGATGTAAATGAATTGCCGGTACAACCCATCCAACTGACGACGAATGTCTTCGACGCGCTGCTCGTCACCGGTATCGGTAAATTCGAGTAGCTGCTGTTCCTTGGCGGTGATCTGATCGCAAAGGTCGGACAAGTTCTCGCAGAAAGCCTCGGAATGAACGGTGGGCTCCTCCGTATTCGTCTCTTCTCCTGCTAGTTTTCGCACAGACGAGGCTGGAGAAATCCCATTTTCCTCGTTAAAGGCAATTTGAAGCTGCCTGCGCCTATTGGTCTCATCGATCGCCTGCTTCATCGCCGGCGTCACCGCGTCGGCGTACAAGATCGCCTTGCCGTTTTCATTTCGAGCGACTCGACCGATCATCTGAATGAGCGCATGGGCCGAACGCAAGAACCCTGCACGATCTGCATCGAGAATGGCAACCAATGATGCCTCTGGAATATCCAGCCCTTCGCGCAAAAGACTAATCCCAATCAAAACATCGAACTCTCCTGCGCGCAGGCCGTTGATGATCTCAACACGATCCTCCGCTTTTATGTCCGAATGCATGTAGCGCGCTCGAATCCCGTTGTCCGTCAAGAAATCCGTTAGCTCTTCTGCACTGACCTTCGTCAGCGTAGTCACAAGCACTCGATTCTTTCTCTTCACGCACTTCGATATTTCGGCAAGCAGGTCATCTATGTATCCATCCGCTTTCCGCACTTCAACCTTGGGGTCAAGCAGTCCCGTTGGCCTGATAACCTGTTCGACAACCCTGCCTTTCGACACCCTCAGCTCGTAGTCGCCCGGAGTAGCGGAAACAAAGATGGTCTGAGGCTTGACCTTCTCGAACTCGTCAAAGTTCAATGGCCGGTTGTTCTTCGATGAAGGCAAACGGAACCCGTAATCGATCAGCGTGTCCTTGCGCGCCTGATCCCCCCGGTACATTGCGGATATCTGTGGCACCATGACATGAGATTCATCGACGAACAGCAGCCCGTCTTTCGGCAAATAATCCAGCAACGTGATCGGAGGAGAAGCTGCGTCTCGGTCGCTGAAGTAGCAGGAATAATTCTCCATCCCCGAGCAATAGCCGACCTCGCGCATCATTTCCACGTCATGCGTGATCCGCTCGTACAGCCTGTTTGCCTCGACCAAGCGATTATTCCTGTTCAGCTCGGCAACCCGCTCTTCCATATCAGCGAGTATCTTTTTGGATGCGGAATCTATTTTGTTCGTGGGCGGTGCGAAAAGCGTTTTTGGCGAAACCAAATAATGATCTATCTCTCCCAACGTCTTGCCGGTAACAGGGTCCATCCATTGGACAGACGCAACAGTGTCATCCAGCAGCTCCACCCGAACTGCCCTGTACTCGGAATCAGCGGGGAAAATATCGATCACATCACCTTGGACGCGGAATGTTGCACGCTTGAGAGTGCGCTCAGTGCGATCATATTGCAGCAAAGCCAAGCGACGAATTAGCTCTCTCTGGTTTAGTTTGACCCCAGGGGACAGAGCGATCTGTAGCGCTCGGTACGCATCTGGATCACCCAGGCCGTAGATTGAAGACACCGAAGCGACGACGATCACGTCACGACGCTCAATCAAGGATTTGGTCGTGGACAGGCGCAGGCGCTCAAGGTGGTCATTGATGGCCGAGTCCTTTGGAATGAAACGATCGGTGCCCGGCATATAGATTTCGGGCTGAAAATAATCGTAGTAGGAAACGAAGTACTCGACCGCGTTCTCAGGAAAGAAGTGCTTCATTTCACCATAAAGCTGCGCGGTCAACGTCTTGTTAGGAGCCAAGATCAACGTAGGCCGCTTCAGACGATGAATCACATTGGCCATGGTGAAGGTCTTACCTGAGCCGGTGATACCTTTCAGCGTCTGGTGCGTCGCACCTTCTTCTATGTCCGACAGCAGGCGCGCTATCGCCTCTGGCTGGTCCCCCGCCGGCGTATAGTTGGAGTGCAGAATAAACATACCGGTTGACATTAGATATCTCCTAATTGAGCTACTTCAATTTGTCCTGATGTATCGGCTATTTCAGAAGACCTATAGCAGTACCAAACTGTGGTGTAAATGACGGCGATCCTGCCGTGCCCCACCTGGGCGTAGGCGTCGCCAACATGATAGCCCAACACACGGGCGGGCTTCCCGGTACATATCCTCCAAGCACCACGACGCCAGCCAGCGGCCCGTCTGCCAATGCACCTGAAGCACTTGCCTTGTTGAGCACCGACATCGAGCCGTGGCGGGCGAGCTTGCTCTGTAGGCCAAATGTGTGGCGCTGGCTCCCGTCGATACGTGCCTTTGTCGCTCTCAGCCCTCAAGACGAGGTGCTGGAGGCGCGGAGCTATGTCGCCCCTCTAAAGATGCACGATCTCGACATTCGGCCATTTGCCTGCAAGGTACTCGGCCACTAGCCTCCGATGGCAGTGATGGGGCTTGTCTTCGCTACAAAGCAGGCAACTGTTATCAATCTTCTCTTTATCGATTGATTCGATCTTTCGGGACGACATTAAATCCAGAAATTTACTGGCGTAGATATCCCAATCTCCACCTTTTATTTTATATTCATCGAACATTTCTTTGGTTGGAGCAAGTGCCGGTAGATGCTCATACTCCATCCCACACAATGCCTCGGAGAAATACCGAAGATCCTCGCGTTTTGCGAAACCCGCCAATTGCGAAACATTATTCAGGCGTACATCGACAAGGCGCTCGGCACCAGAAGCACTTAACTTGTTGAAGAAGGACCGCGCGGAGGTCTTAGTGAATCCAATCGTGAATATCTTCATCTGCCTTATTCCTCTCGTTCCTTCATCCATAAATAGCTGTTATTGAGTTACCGTCAGGCATGCCCGTCAATCGCAGCTAAGGAAACGCTGGGGGAGCATGGTGTACTAGCTGCGTCACAACGGGCACGGCTCGTTGCTTCAACGGCTCGCGGCCACGACCCGAACAGCTCAAGAGCTTAGCACCGCCTTTTGCGGTTGCGTGCCTCACCACTCCCGCTTATTCCCTTCCAGAACGCGCCAACTGCTAAGCTACATGAGGACGACTCGCCCCACAGCGCGAAGCACCTTTGTTCGCGCAATTGGCTGTCCCGTGCGTTGTGGTGCTGGCCGTCGATGACGAGCCGAGCCTACTGTATGGGCACTGCGCGCAACAGCCTTTCATGCGTGCCACCTACGTGACCAAGGTTGGACGCAGATCGAAGCGTGCACAGGCTTTTAATGAAAGTATAAAATCTAATCAACTTTATCAGAAGAAAATCTATGATCGTAAGAAACTTTGAATACTTGCTTGCTTTGCACCGTGAAGGCCATTTTGGCAACGCGGCCAAAAGCTGCAATGTTTCTCAGCCGACACTCTCCGCGGGCATCAAGCAATTGGAGGAAGACATGGGTGTCGAGATCGTGCGTCATGGCCGACGCTATGACGGGCTCACTTCTGAAGGGATGCGCGTACTGTCCTGGGCTCAGCAGATGTATGACGACTGCAAAGGGCTGGAGCGAGAACTCTCCGCACTACGGCGGGGTATAGAGGGGCAATTCCGGCTAGGGATACTCCCAGGAACTGCCGGTGTAGCGCCCACATTAAGCATCGCCCTTGCCGAAAAAACACCTTTACTCCAACAATCAGTTCTGGTTTCCGGCGCCTCTTCCCTGCTGCAGGCGATTCGAGAAAACAATTTGGATATCGCACTCATGCATTTGGAGGATATCCCAGGGGAAGACTTCGATACTCACCTTCTGTACCGTGAACGCATTTTCCTTTTTCACGCCGCAAGAACACAGCAACCCCGAAACACAACGTGGGACCATGTTCTCAATAGACAACTCTGCCTGCTGAACTCGGCAGTACCTGAACCCATTCAAGATAGACTGACGCAATGTACCGCGCAGACTATTAGCACTGATTCAATTGACGTGCTATCGGCACACGTGGCGACAGGAAAATATTCGGCAGTTCTTCCACAATCTCTCGCCGGCCAACTCGCACACATTCCGAATCTCCACGCAATCGCAATCAATGGACCAATGTCGCACTCAAATGTCGGATTCGTTGCAGGGAAAAATGCGTTCGAGGCACCATCATCTCGCGCATTGCTCGAAATGGTACACACCCCAGAACTGGCCGCCACTCTTCAATCCGTTATATCGATCCACCGTCGGTTCCAGCCCAAAGCAGACTCATCCCAAAGCCCCCTGAAATAGCGAGTCTTGAAGAGCAACCTGTATTGCTTCAACCAAGCAAAGATTGCAGGCATGCCGTGTGCGCCACTAACAGGCGCCACGTGCTGAGCAACCCATCGAAGGCCACTAGGGGGCCAGGGACAACACAGAGAACAGGAGTGCCTGCTGTATGCGGCCTCCACATGTCTCGCTGGGTCGAGCTGACCGTTCCTAGATCGGCTACGAGGCGCGATGTACTGATGATCGTTGTCCTCTCCCAGCGAAGAGACGAACACGGCCCGACGAGCCGGCATAGATAGATCGTGCCTATCTGCACATAGATTATTCCAGTTTGACCACTTCTGAGCTTGATCCGATGCTGTCAAGACCGCAGAAGGAGACGCGGCCAACGGCTAGGCAGTACCACCATCGTTCTTCTTGACAGCGGTAAGTCTCGTTTCCCACTTCGATTTAGAAGATGGAAACATTAACGCACAGAGGTGACGAAATGACTCCGACCGGTAACCGAATCGTGACTTTCGAGAAGCCCTTGGAAATGAAGGTCAACACCTTCAAATTTCCAGAGCTGATAACCCCTCAAGGGAAAAGCGCACCCCACGGCGCCATCCTCAAAATAGTTACCACGAATATCTGTGGCAGCGACCTTCATATTTATCGCGGTTCGTTTGCTGTTCCCAAGGGAATGACCATGGGCCATGAAATGACCGGCGAAGTGATCGAAGTGGGATCAGACGTCGAAGTCGTGAAGAAGGGTGACATCGTTTCCGTTCCCTTCAATGTGGGTTGTGGGCGTTGCTACAACTGCAAGCATATGCGGTCTGATGTATGCGAGAACACCAACCCGGAAATCGACTGCGGAGCCTACGGGTTCAACCTCGGCGGCTGGACGGGGGGCCAAGGTGATTATCTCTTCGTACCTTATGCGGATTTCAATCTCCTGCGCTTCCCTGACAAGGATGCCGCTATGGAAAAAATCCGCGACCTGACCCTTCTCTCTGACGTACTACCCACAGCTTTCCATGGGTTCGCTGGCCCTGACTGGCCAGCAGCACCGGCCTACGTCGTCGGCGAAAACATCCTGATCTTCGGTGCCGGGCCTGTCGGCAGAGCGGGTGCCGCCTGCGCCAGACTTCTGGGTGCAGGCGCTATTATCGTTGCCGATTACATTCAAGAGCGGCTGGACCTTCTCAAGCCACACGGCGTGGAAACCATCAACCTTTCCGACGGCGTGCCGATCGAGGAGCATCTCGAACGCATTACCGGGCACAGGGAGGTGGACCGCGTCATCGACTATGTTGGTGTGGACTGCCGCGGGTTTGGTGCGGAAGCTGACAAGATCGTGGAGAGCGCTGTTACCAACGCAATGCTCAAATATGTCCGCTTCGGCGGAATGACCAGCACGGTCGGCGTGTACTGCGCAAACCCGATCTCGAAAGACCCGAAAGCCAAGAAAGGCCATATGGATCTGGAATGGTCCAACGCCTGGATCAAGTCGCCGCGAATGTCGGCTGGTCAATCTCCGACGGCCAACTACAACCACGCGTTAATGCGGGCGATACTGAATGATCGCATGCCTTACCTTTCGCCGATGATGAACACCAAGTTCATCAAGCTCGAAGACGCGCCCGCCGCGTACAAAGAGTTCGACGCGGGTTCTGCATACAAGTACGTCATCGACCCGCATGGTTCAGTGCGGCATTAAGCATCCGGCGCGGGCTAAGTATCAGGATGTCTCACACTTCCTGGTGAGAGGCATTCTGGTCCCGCCAGTCTCCGGGCAGCAACTGGAGCCGGCGAATATTTTCGCCGGCATTTGCCGTCTGCCCCAGGGTACTTGCCTTGGCTCGGACCAGGAGCAGAGCCTCAGCAATCCGCAGGTGATGATCAACCGCAAGCGTGTTCGAGCGCTTGGTTCGCAATCGGCCAAGGGTCAGACGGGGACGATGCACGGCATCCATTGACGTGCGTGGCTGGAGATAGCCTTCGTCTGATCCTTATCACCCCACGGACTTGATCAGGCTCGCCTGGTGTTGTGCCTGCCTCGGGCCATCGCACGGTCAACCCAGCCCTGGCTCATTCAGCCAGAAGTTTCCAATGATGTGGCCGAACTCGCCGCCGCCAGAATGGCAGTCACTTCTATAGGGAGATAGCACAGTGTTGGATAAGTCGGAACGGGAGGGTGGCCTATGGAGCTGCGCCATCTTCGCTGCTTCGTAGTTCTTGCTGAGGAGCTACATTTCACGCGGGCGGCTGAGCGCCTGCATATCGAACAACCACCGCTATCACGAGCCATCAAGGAACTTGAGGACGAGTTGGGCGTAGTGCTCTTCGACCGAAACCGACGAGGAACAGTTCTAACGGCGGCGGGCGCGGTCTTCTTGCAAGATGTTCGCCGTCTATTCACAGTGCTGGAACAGGCTCGTGAAAATGCCAAGGCTGTGGCATCGGGCTTGCGCGGTAGCCTGCGCATCGCTGTATCAGATGGGGCTATCGATCCACGGCTGTCGGCATTTCTGGCTCGTTGCCGCGCCGAGGAGCCGGAGATCGAAATACGCTTGTCAGAAGTGCCTCTGGCAGAGCAAGTGCGTGGCTTGCGTTCGGGCGACTTCATGATCGGGTTCGCGCACACGGGCGATGTCGGCGACGGTATCGCTGCCGAACCAATCTGGCACGACCCGCTGGTGATTGCGGTGCCAGCTCGTCACTCATTGCTCACCTACAAGGAGGTGCCACTTCAAGAACTTCAAGGCCATCCACTTGTCCTGTGCGACCCGCAGGTATGCGAGGGCTATTGCCGCGAACTCAAGCGGCTGCTCAACACGTTGGAGCACAAGCTGAATGTTGTCGAGGAAGTGTCCTCGCTGGACATGATGCTCACGTTGGTCGGCGCCGGCTACGGCATCGGCTTCATGACGGCGACCAAGATTCCCATCTCCCAACGGCCGGATGTGGTGATCCGCCCCTTGGCGATGGATTCTGCCGTGATCACCACCTACCTGCTTCGGCCCGACGGCGGCAATTTATCGGCTTCGGTGGAGCGATTTATCGTTCGCCTTCGCGACTCTTCGGACGGTTGACGGAGCCTGGCAGGCTAGACACTCAGGGATCAGTGTCGGCACGCAGATTGCGTTCGGTCGCCGTCATCAGGTCAGCCGCGCTTATTCCAAGTGCCGTAGAAATTTTCAGTATGAGCGGAAGCGTGGGCACGTGCTCACCACGCTCGATCTTACCCATGTGAGAACGCGAAATGCTTGCCCGAGATGCGAACTCGTCTTGCGCGACTCCTTGAGCGACGCGCGCAGCGCGCACGGCCTGTCCGAAGGCTAACGCCGACTCGGATTCATACGTCGATGTGCCAGAAGGACGGCCTGGCTGAATTGTTGATTTCTGCATTAGCAGAAGCGTCAAACAATCTGCCACAATTAACCACGTTAAAGATAACGACGTTAAACTTCACTCTTTCCTGCAACGCTGGTTTGCCTTTCTGGACAGATCGCTTATTGGGGGCCCTCATGCATGACGCCACCAGCCAGTTTTCCCATTTCAGGCTTGCTATCGCGCCCGGAGTGCCATCCTCTTGCCTCACAACGCTTCTTGCCCTACAGCGCGCGGAGGAACCAGAAGTCACCATCACGTTCTTTGAGACCTCAGCCGATGATCTGTTGACGGGCCTTGAGGAAGGCCGGTACGACGCTGGAATGTCGCTTCGGAACGCTGGTGCTCCGGCCGTGAAAAGCCAACCGCTCTGGGTGGAGAACGTGGCTGTTGCAATGCCGCTGGGGTTCCCCTTAGTTGCCCAGGCGAAGATCACGCTTGCCGAGCTTCTGGACTATCCGGTGTTTTGCTGGCCGGCGGAGGCTTGCCTACTGCTGGATCAGCGACTGTCCTCCCTTCCGTTGAGCCAACAGAGCATTCAGCATGTGACTTCGTTCGAGATGATGGCGCTTTGGGTGACCGCTGGCTACGGAGTGGGGCTCTCCGCGCAATCGCGCATTGAGCGTGCCCATGCGTGGGGGATCACTATGCGACCGCTTTCAGACGGCCCCTACGAGATCGTGACATACCTGCTGCAGCCCCACGGACGAGCCAATGCTGTTTCTGAGCGGTTCGAGCACAGGGCAACGCTGGTTGCCAAGGATAGGGCGGCTTGCTCGAATATCCCATAGCCCGCTCTCGCCGAGACTGCGTTCGGGAAATTACAGCGGCACGCGCTTGTTAGCGCGCCAGTGATAGCGCTTCCATCTCTGGCAACATGATGAATTCACATGGTCTTTGGAGGCACGAATGGTTGGAAGTGGTTGGGACCGAGTACCAATTGACTCGCAAAGCATCGATGCGCCGCTGTCGCGCGCGGCGGTTTTTCTCACGTTGACGGTCGCCGAGGGCCGCGAGGCCCTTCATGCGGTCGCCGGCGTCTTGGACGGGCTGGACGACCTGATCAAAACGGTGGGCTTCCGCGATCTCAACGGCCGGCTGTCGTGCATCACTGCGCTGGGATCGACGCTATGGGACCGTTTCCAGACCGGGAAGCGCCCGAAGGAACTGCGACCCTTCGCGCCCATCGAGGGTGCCAAGCACACCGCACCGGCCACACCCGGCGACCTGTTCTTTCACATCCGTGCCGAACGCGAGGACCTCTGTTTTGAATTTGAGCGCCTGCTGCTGGACCAACTGGGCAGCAGCGTGACGGTGGCCGACGAGGTGGTCGGTTTTCGCTACTTCGACTCCCGCGACCTGCTTGGCTTTGTCGATGGCACGGCCAACCCGACCGGGCACGACATCGGCGCCTCGACGCTGGTCGGCAGTGAAGATCAGGCGTTCGCCGGCGGCAGCTACCTGGTGGTGCAGAAGTATCTGCACCAAATGCAGCCGTGGGCTCGGCTCGCCAAGGACGAGCAAGAGCGGATCATCGGCCGGGAGATCGTCAGCAATGTCGAATTGCCCGACGCGACGAGCGGCCAGAAATCGCACAAGACCCTCGCCACGATCGTGGACGACGACGGCATCGAGCACGACATCCTGCGCGACAACATGCCCTTCGGCCGCCCCGGCCAGGGCGAATATGGCACCTACTTCATCGGCTACTCCAGGCATCTGTGGGTGACGCAGAAGATGCTGGAGCGCATGTTCCTCGGCGATCCGCCAGGCATGCACGACCGCCTGCTCGATTTCTCGACGGCGCACACCGGCGCCGTGTTCTTCGCTCCCGCACCGCGCACGCTGAGCGAACTCGTGGAGGCGGTGCAAGCGTAATACAGGGGCCGGCAAGGCCCCTGCAAGGTTTGAGAGCCCTATGCTCCGTCTAGAACTACTGCGCTATCCACCAGCCGACGAACGCTTTGCCGCACATTCTCGGGGATGGGGTACGGGGCAATGGCCTCGGGCATATCCGCATGGTGCTGGTAGTCGCCCATGATGACCCGGATGATCGCCGGCACGTTGGTCGGCGTGACCGCATCAATGGCCGCGCGGTCCCCCAGGTCAGGGTGCGGCTGGGTCAGCATGCGGTACAGATCCCACGAATCCGCGTGCGGGCACTGGTTCATGAGCACCTGGGCCAGCTTGTGCTTGAGCGGCACCAGTTGCCAATCGGGAACACGCTGCCCCCGATTGCCCAAACTGATGGACAGCAACTTGCCCGCTTTCAGTTCGCGGTTGATCTGGTCCTTGGACTTTCCGGCCAGCTTGCCGAACAGTGGGACCGGCAAGCTGCTTGGAGACTCGTAGATGGTCAGCATTTCCTCGCGCTCGCGCTGGATCGCGGACACTTCCGGCTCTGGGGCATGCGTCGGAGGCGGAGGCACCTGAGACAGCCGCTGGAACGTGATCCCGCCGCTGCTCGGGGTTACGACAATAGGCGTGGCCACGACGGGCGGGACGCCGGGAGGAGTGGGCTCGGCCATCGGGAGGGTCGCATCCACCGCCTCCTCCACTTCTGCCATCGCCGGCACCCCGTCGATACGGATGGTCAGGTGCGCGCTCGCGGCTTCCACTTCGCCCTGTTCGAGCAGGTCGAGCCGATCGGCCCAGTCCTGCATCATCCGACGGCGCGGCTCAACGTACTTGGCGTGGTTGTAGGACGAACTCACCTTGTTGGGGTCGGAATGGGAAAGCTGCGCGTCCACCCAAATCTTCGGGTAGCCAATCTCGTTGAGCGCCGTCGAGATGGTGCCGCGGATGCCGTGGCCGGTCAGGCGCCCCTCATAGCCCATGAGCTGCACGGCCTTGTTGAGGGTGTTCTCGCTGATGCGCTTCTTGAGTTCGCTGCGGTGTGACAGCAGGTATCTCTGCGCTGGCCGCATCACCCCCAGGAGATAGCGCACGATCTCGATGGCCTGCAGGGATAGCGGCACGATATAGGGGGGCACATCCTGCGGCCGCTTCCCTGCCTTGCGCATTTCATCCTGGAGCTGCTTGACGATCTGCGGTGGGATGATCCACAAGCCCCTGTCGAGGTCGAACTGTTCGGGTTCGGCCAATCGCAGTTCGCCGGTGCGCACCCCGGTCAGGAACAGCAGCCGGACGCCAAGCTGGGTCTGCCAGCCACGGGGGTTGTAGAGCCGGAGCTTCTGGAGGAACTCGGGCATCTCGGGCAGGTGCAGGTAGGGGTTGTGGGCTACCGGGGGCTTGGGTTCGGCTACCACGTCCAGGTCTGCGGCCGGGTTGACCTCCAGCCCCTCGGCGATGACCAGGGCATAACGGAACATCTGGTTGAACCAGGTGCGGACCTTTTCCGCAGTGGTGAACGCCTTGCGCTTCTCGATCGCCGCCAGGACGCCCAGAAGCTGAGGGCGGCGAATATCATAGATCGACATCTTCCCCAGAGTGGGCAGCACGTCTTTGTTAAAGATGCGCAGGATCTGGGAAAGCGTGCTCTGACGGCCTTCCTTGAGTTCCTTGCGGCGATGCTCGACCCAAGCATCGAAGACGGTCTTGAAGGTGTATTCGCCCGCCAGCTTGGCAGCGTGCCGTTTCTGGTCGCGCTCGACCTGGGGATCGATCCCCCTAGCGAGCAGGGCCTGGGCCTTGTCTCGCTCGGTCCGGGCCTCGCGCAGGCTGAGAGCAGGATAGCCGCCTAGGCAAAGGCGCTTTTGCTTGCCCAGCCAGTAGTAGCGGAATTGCCATGACTTGCCGCCTGCGGCTGAGACCATCAGGCCCAGGCAGTCGTTGTCGGAGAGGGTGTAGCGTTTTCCGGTGGTCTTCGCCTGCCGGACGGTCAGATCAGAGAGCGCCATTTCGAGACTCCTAAGTAATGACTTAGGCCCTATGCTCGTCATGGTCCCCGCTCAGCCCCAGCAACTATCCGGTAGCCGACCCACCCGTATTCTTGTGCCTTATTTGGTCACTCAAAAACGGTAGCTGTGGGTGGATTTCCGTGGCACTCGCTGGAATGAAAAAAGGAGCCGAAGCTCCTTTTTTCAATGACCTATAGACCCCAGTAGAAGTCTGTGGATCAAAATTTGGAGCGGGAAACGAGGCTCGAACTCGCGACCCCAACCTTGGCAAGGTTGTGCTCTACCACTGAGCTATTCCCGCATGAGCGCAAAGATAAAGGGATCAACTTTCCTTGTCAAGGTCAACGCCATGGGCCATCAGACTTGGCCAGGCAGCCCGCAGATAACCCAGCATGCTCCACAGGGTCATGAAAGCCGCAATAACCAGGAGGACAATCCCCAGGGTTCGTGCCGAAAGCCCCAGCAGGGGCTCGCGATAGACCAACAACAAAATAGCCAGCATTTGCGTTGTGGCCTTGGCCTTGCCCAGCCACGACACCGCCACTTTCTTGCGCTCACCCAGCTCTGCCATCCATTCCCGCAGAGCGGAGACGGTTATCTCCCGGCCCACAATCACACTGATCAGAATGCCTGCCAGCAAGGGCGGCATCTCCCGCGAGGAGGCAATCAATATCAGAGCCGTTACCACCATGATTTTGTCCGCTACCGGATCGAGGAAGGTCCCAAAGGGAGACACTCCCTGATAGCGCCGCGCCAGGTAACCGTCTGCCCAGTCAGTGATAGCCGCAACCGCAAAAACTGCGGTGGCTGCATAGGTGCGTGCTTCCCCGCCCCAGTAAAACAAGGCCACAAAAATGGGCACCAGCAAAATGCGGAGAATAGTCAGATAATTGGGTAAACGCTTTATCACAGTCCGCTGGCTTCCTTAATGAAAATGCTCGTAAATACGTTGGGCCAATTCCTGATGAATACCCCCCACTCTTTGCAGATCTTCCAAACCGGCATCGCGAATGCCCTTCAGCCCACCAAAAGCCCGCAGCAAGGCAATGCGGCGCTTGGGGCCAATACCGTCAATATGATCAAGCTCAGAGTCTTGCCGGGTTTTGGCGCGCCTGGCACGATGTCCGGTAATCGCAAAGCGATGGGCCTCATCCCTGATTTCCTGAATCACCAGCAAGGCTGGATCATCCGGCGGTAATTGCCGCGCATCTGCCCAGCCAGACACATGCAACAGCTCCATACCCGGGCGCCGCGTTGTCCCTTTGGAAACCCCGCAGAGCTGTATCTGATCAATTTCCAGCAGAGCCAGGGCGGCCTCAGCACGAGCCAACTGTCCCGGTCCACCGTCTATCAGGACGATCTCCGGCAGGGCCAACCCCTCTTTTTTGAGACGACCGTAGCGACGATAAACCGCTTGCTCGATGGCCGCATAATCATCTCCACCCGTGACATCGCGGATATTGAAACGACGATAAGCATCCTTCATGGCGCCATCTTCACCGAAAACCACACAGGAGGCTACCGCCGCCTCACCACGGGTATGGCTGATATCAAAACATTCCACTCTCTGAGGTAATTCCGGGAGTTCAAAAAATTCCTGCAGCAGCAACATCCTTCTCCGTCCGGCGCTGGCTTGCTGGCCGCGCTGACGCAAGGCACTCAGGGCATTGGTCTGGGCCATGGCCATCCAGCGCTTACGGGGCCCCCGCTGCGGCGCATCCATCGCTACTTTATGCCCTGTATGGGTCATGAGTGCTTCGGTGACTGCAGCACAGTTTCGAGGCAGCACATTGACCAGCAAATTCCCCGGAATATCCTTGTTAGTATAGAACTGCATGAGGAAACCAGCCATGACATCGGGTCCGCGCAGGTCTTCGGCATGCTGAGGAAACAAGGAACGACCACCCAACTGCCTTCCGTTGCGAATAAAACTAATGAAAATCACCCATTGCCCATTTTCCTGAAGCAGTGCAATCACATCAAAATCACCGCCACCGGCCTGGGCCACATACTGACGTTCCTGAATTTTTGACAAGGCGGCAATCTGATCCCGGCGCCGGGCCGCTTCTTCAAAATTCAGCTGCTCTGCGGCTTGCTGCATCCGCTCTCCAAGATTGCGAATGGCTTCATCACTGCGTCCTTCCAGAAAACGTATGGTATCACTCACATCCTGCGCGTAATCCTCGGCAAGAATATGCCCGACACAGGGGCCACTGCAGCGTTGGATCTGATATTGCAGACAGGCCCGACTGCGATTGCGGAAGGTATGCTCTTCGCAGGTGCGCAGACGAAAGGCTTTTTGCAGTAATACCATGCTTTCACGCAAGGCAGTCACGGCGGGATAGGGACCAAAATATTGGCCTTTTTGTTTTTGTGCGCCACGATGCAGACGCATGGGCGGGAAAGGTTCAGCCGACGCAATTAACAAATACGGATAACTTTTATCATCGCGCAATAAAATATTATAGGGGGGATGATGGCGCTTGATGAGGTTGGCCTCCAGCACCAGGGCCTCTGTTTCCGTATGGGTAACCAACACCTCGACTCGCTGCACCTGCGCCAGCATGGCCAGGGTTTTGGGACTATGACGCTGCTTCTGGAAATACGAACTCACCCGGCGTTTCAAATTGCGGGCTTTACCCACATAAAGTAAACGCCGACCCTTGCCATACATCTGATAAATACCGGGATGGCTGGTCAGGGTGCGCAAAAAACCCGACAGATCAAAAGGTTCTTCTGAATCGGCTAGCGCTTGCGCCGGTTTTTCAGGAAGATTCTGGGTCATCATCATACCGGCATTTACTGTACACCCGCCGCCTGTGCGTCCAGTCGCCGCAAGTATTCCCAGGTAAAAATCCCGGTGCTGTGACCATCACTGAAGTGAATCTGGATGGCATAATTACCGACCGGCAACACATCCACAATGCTCACTTCCTCCTTGCCGGTAATCACCTGCGCCTCATCAGGAGTATGCCCCTTGCATTCTGCACAGGGACACTCCACCCGCAGATGCTCAAAGGATAGTTGGCTGGTATGGCCATCGGCCCAATCAATTTCCATGATCCGGCTGATCATCAGCGGACGAATTTCCAGGGGCTGGGTATGGGCGTCAGACATATAAAAACCTCGCAAGGACCGCTCTGGTCATCAATAAGCCTCTAGGGTACAATTCACGCCCTCTAAAGGGAATGCCTACAAGGATGATGGTATGAAGATTTCCGCCTTTGATATTCGCCCAGGCAATATTCTGGAGCACGAAAAGGGGCTTTGGCGTGTACTCAAAACCGATTTTGTGAAGCCTGGCAAGGGTGGGGCTTTTGTCCAGGTCGAAATGAAAAATATCGAGACCGGCACCAAATCCAATACCCGCTTCCGCTCCGGCGAAACCATGGAAAAAGCGGTAGTAGAAGCCCGAACCATGCAATATTTGTATGCCGATGCTACCGGCTATGTATTTATGGATAACGAAAGTTTCGAGCAATCCATTCTGAGTGAGGATCTGCTGGAAGGCCAAACCGGCTATCTTCTGCCCAACACCGAAATCCAGGTCAATCTGCACAATGATCGCCCCATTGGCGTGGAACTTCCTTCGGTCGTGGTGCTGGAAGTGACCGAAGCGGACCCGGCCATCAAGGGCCAGACGGCCACAGGTTCCTACAAATCCGCGCGGATGGAAACAGGCATTACGGTGATGGTGCCGCAATTTGTGAATTCCGGCGAGAAAATCCGGGTAAATACCACAGATGGCACGTATATAGATCGAGCCTGACCGAACTGCATCCCCTGACAGGGATGTGGATTAATTTCAGGAAACTTCAACAGGTGCAGAAGCGGTATTCCGGGATTTCGCAGGGATGACCCAGACAAAAATCTCCCCTTTACTGACCATGCCTAAATGCCGCCGAGCCAGTTCTTCCACGGCACGATCACCGCTTTGTAAACTGACGACCTTGGCTTCCAGTTGATCATTGCGGGTTTCCAGCTTTTTCAAAACTACCATCCGGGTATCCAGCTTCTCGTGTAATTCACCGACATTCAGCCAGCTACCGGTCCCGAACCAAAGGGGATATTGCAGAGCACAGAGGGCGGCAAGCAACATAAAGTCGATCAGGCGCATTTCTGATTTTGCCACATTCACCTTGGCTTTGAACTGCGCCCAATCCCACATACTGAAATAATCTCCGAAATATGACAGGCGCTGCTATCCAGCGCCTTAATAACTATCCTTTTAGTCGAGATTATAAAAAGTTGCAAGTCCTGGATAACGGGCTACCTCGCCTAATTCTTCTTCAATACGCAAAAGACGATTATATTTGGCCACCCGATCGGTACGTGACAAAGAACCGGTTTTAATTTGCCCACAGCCGGTGGCTACCGCCACATCCGCGAGAGTCGTATCTTCGGTTTCGCCGGAACGGTGGGAAACAATTGCGGTATAACTATGGGTCTTGGCCATTTCAATAGCCGCGAGGGTTTCTGATAAGGTGCCGATCTGATTGAGCTTTATGAGAATGCTATTACCTACGCCACGCTCAATACCTTCGCGCAGGATGCTGGTGTTAGTCACAAAAATATCATCACCTACCAGTTGCAAACGATCTCCCAAACGGTCCGTCAGGGTAATCCAGCCTTCCCAGTCATTTTGATCCATACCATCTTCAATGCTGATGAGCGGATAACGGTCCGCAAGCGCCGCCAGATAATCGACAAATTCGGCGCTGCTCAGATCGCGTTTTTCACTGGCAAGATGATAACGACCATCGTGGTAAAACTCACTGGATGCCACGTCCATGCCCAACCAGATATCCTTGCCGGGCTGATAACCGGCCTGGGCAATAGCATCCATCAACAGCTCCAGAGCCGCCTCGTTGGAAGGCAGGTTGGGGGCGAAACCGCCTTCATCACCTACAGTAGTAGCCAGACCCTTTTTCTGCAGTACAGCCTTGAGGCTGTGAAACACTTCCACACCCATCTGCAAGGCTTCGGAAAAAGATTCAGCCCCCGCAGGAATCAGCATGAATTCCTGCATATCCACATCATTATCGGCATGGGCTCCGCCGTTGATGACATTCATCATGGGCACCGGCAATTGTATCGGACCCAAGCCGCCTATATACCGATAGAGAGGCTGTCCGGCGGCGTGGGCTGCCGCATGGGCCGTAGCCAGGGAAACACTCAAAATGGCATTGGCACCCAGGCGTGACTTGTTTTCGCTGCCGTCCAGCGCGCACATGGCAGCATCCAGATATTCCTGGTCTTCGGCCTCCATACCCAACAGAGCATCCTGAATTTCACCATTCACATGTTCTACGGCTTTGCGCACCCCTTTGCCGCCATAACGGGAACCACCATCCCGCAACTCCATGGCTTCACGCTCGCCCGTCGATGCCCCGCTGGGAACAATGGCGCGGCCCATGGCACCATTTTCCAGATGCACCTCTGCTTCTACCGTGGGATTACCACGCGAATCCAGTACTTCACGACCTTGAATGCGAACGATGGCGCTCATATTAATTCCTCGGGATGATTTTCAGGGAAGTCTTGGGCTTTGACCAACTGGTCAATATGTTTGAGGGTCCGTAGCAGATTTTCCATATGTCCCAGCGGCCAGGCGTTGGGTCCATCGGAAAGCGCTTCAGCAGGACGGGGATGGGTTTCCATGAACAGTCCGGAAATACCGGCGGCTACGGCGGCTCTGGCCAGCACCGGCACAAACTCGCGCTGTCCACCCGAACGATCCCCCTGCCCGCCCGGCAGCTGCACAGAATGGGTGGCATCAAAAACCACCGGACACCCGGTCTGGCGCATCACCGCCAGGGAGCGCATATCCGAAATCAGATTGTTGTAGCCGAAAGAGGCGCCACGTTCACAGACCATGATCTGCGTATTACCCGTCGCCCGGGCCTTATCAGCGACGTGAAGCATATCCCAGGGCGCCAGAAACTGCCCTTTTTTAATATTAACCGGCTTACGGTAGCCGCCACTGCCTGAATAAAATCCGTCTGCCGGCACAAAAAAGCGGGGGTCTGCAACACATCCACCACTTCGGCCACCGCTTGAACATGCTCTTTTTCATGGACATCCGTAATGACCGGCACCCCTAATTCCTGACGCACCTTTTCGAGAATACGCAGGCCTTCTTCCATGCCGGGGCCGCGAAAGCTTTTGCCGGAAGAACGATTGGCCTTATCATAGGAGCTCTTGTATATGAAGGGAATTTCCAGGCGCCGACAAATGTCCCGAAGATTTTCTGCCGTCTGCAAGGCCAGGGTTTCATTTTCAATGGCACAGGGCCCGGCAATCAGAAAAAATGGACGATCCAGTCCCACCTCAAAACCGCAGAGTTTCATGACTGACGCTCCCTTTGGGCCACGGCCGCATTCATGAAGGCATCAAACAATGGATGCCCCTGGCGCGGGTTACTGGTAAATTCCGGATGAAACTGGCACCCCAGAAACCAGGGATGATCGCCCAACTCCACCACTTCCACCAGGGCGCCATCCGCCGAAAAACCGGTATATTGCAAACCTGCCGCAGCCAGAGGCGCGCGGTACCGGTTATTGAACTCGAAGCGATGGCGATGGCGTTCATAAATAGCCGTCTGCGCATAGGCCCTGGCAACCAGGGTACCGGGCTGCAGGGTGCATTCCTGCTCGCCCAGCCGCATCGTCCCGCCGAGATTGCCGCCCTCCTCCCGATATGCCGTGTGGCCTTCAGGGTCTGACCATTCGGTCATCAGGGTAATCACCGGATCGGGAGTTTCCGGATCCAGCTCTGAACTGTTGGCGTTGCTCAGCCCCGCGCAGTGGCGAGCGAACTCCACCACGGCCAACTGCATCCCTAAACAGATACCCAGATAGGGCACCTTGTTTTCCCGGGCATAGCGAATAGCCGTGATTTTTCCCTCCGTACCACGGCCACCGAAGCCTCCCGGGACCAGTACGGCATCGGCATCATTCAGCATGGCCGTGCCCTGGGTTTCAATGTCTTCGGCATCCACATACAAAAAGCGTACTTTGCGCCGCATTCGTAACCCGGCGTGCAACAAGGCTTCCGCCAGGGATTTGTAGGATTCGGTCAGGCCGACATATTTACCCACCAGGGCAATGACCACCTCACCCCGGGGATTTTCCAGGGCATGAATGATACCTTGCCAAACCCCGAGATCGGGCGCGGGCGCCTGCAAGCCCAGATCCTGTAAAACCAGATCATCCAGTCCCTGATCATGGAACAGCAAAGGCAGACGATAAATGCTGTCCGTATCAATGGCGGAAATCACCGCTTTTTCGGTGAGATTGGAAAACAAGGCGATTTTGGCGCGATGATCTTCGGGAATGGGACGATCAGCGCGACACAACAATACATCCGGCTGAATACCGATGGCCCGCAATTCCCGCACCGAGTGCTGGGTCGGCTTAGTTTTCATTTCACCCGCAGAAGGCAGATAGGGAACCAAGGTCAGATGCATGAAGAGGGTATTTCCGCGTCCCTCCTCTACGGCCATCTGCCGGATCGCTTCGAGAAAGGGCTGGGACTCAATGTCACCCACAGTTCCACCGATTTCCACCAGAGCCACATCCGCATCATCCGCACCAATCCGGATACGGCGCTTGATTTCATCGGTGACATGGGGGATTACCTGCACGGTTCGCCCCAGATAATCCCCGCGCCGCTCTTTTTCGATGACCGTCTGATACACCAGACCCGTGGTGAAATTGTTCCGCTTGGTCATGCGGGTCGAGATGAAGCGCTCGTAATGTCCTAAATCCAGGTCGGTTTCAGCACCATCGGCAGTGACAAATACTTCGCCGTGTTGAAAGGGGCTCATGGTTCCCGGATCCACATTGATATACGGATCCAGCTTCAACATGGTCACCTTGAGGCCACGCGCCTCCAGCAATGCAGCCAGAGCCGCGCCGGCTGCACCTTTGCCCAACGAAGAAACCACACCACCTGTCACGAAAATGTATTTGCTCATAGGTCTCGAAGTGCACGCGCTTGATGCAGTGCATGGTAGCCAATTCGGGCCTACGGCACAACGCGAAGAATTACCCGGAAAGGGAGAAGACAACAGTTTGACCGGAGTATGGCTAGCATCCACACCCCGGTTGTTTACGGCGAGGAATATGGACTACTGCAAGGTAGCCATATCAATGACAAAACGGTATTTCACGTCGCTTTTCAGCATCCGTTCGTAGGCGGTATTGATGTACTCCATGGGGATCATTTCAATGTCTGAACCAATCCCATGTTCCGCACAAAAGTCCAGCATTTCCTGGGTTTCCTGAATGCCACCAATCAATGAACCTGCCAGTTGCCGACGTTTGGCAATGAGGTTGAACACGGCTGGAGAGGGATGGGGTTCAGCAGGTACCCCCACCAGGGTCATGGTGCCATCCCGCTGCAAAAGGCTGAGGAAAGCATCGAGATCATGAGAAGCCGCGACGGTATTGAGAATAAAATCAAAACTATTGGCATGTTTTGCCATCTGCTCGGGAGCGGTGGATATACATACCTCATCTGCACCCAATCGCTTGCCATCTTCGATCTTGCCGGGTGAGGTGGTAAACAGCACAACGTGCGCGCCCATGGCGTGGGCCAGTTTGACCCCCATGTGACCCAAGCCCCCCAGACCGACAATACCCACTTTTTTGCCCGGGCCGACTTTCCAGTGACGCAGAGGGGAGTAGGTGGTAATGCCAGCACAGAGCAGCGGCGCCACGCTGGCGAGATCCTTGGCTTCGTGCCGGACTTTCAGCACAAAAGATTCCTTGACGACAATGCTTTGGGAATAACCACCATAGGTATTTTCCCCGCCGAACATGGGACCGTTGTAGGTGCCGGTAAAACCGTTTTCGCAATATTGTTCATCGCCATCGTGGCAGGAGCTGCAATGACCACAACTGTCGACCATACATCCCACACCGGCATAGTCTCCTATCTTGAAATTTTTGACCTGATCACCAACGGCCACTACCTTGCCAACAATTTCGTGACCGGGAACCGATGGATAAAGGGTGTTATGCCATTCATTGCGGGCCGTGTGCAGATCGGAATGACAAACCCCACAATACAGAATCTCTATTTTGATATCTTCCGGACCCGGCTCGCGCCTTTCAATGTCGTGTGGGGCCAAAGGGCTGGTGGAAGATTGGGCTGCGTAAGCTTTTATCATGCTATCTCCTTGTTCGTGTGTACTTGAGAGGCATCCTCCGGAAAAGGCAGGTGCCCGGTTTTGACCAGTATCAGACAACCCTCCTTGCTGAAAGGTTGATGTTGACTGCCGTGCGGGCTGCGCATCCAGGTTCCGGCGGGATACTGCCCATGCTCATCGGCAAATGTCCCCTCCAAAACGAGGATTTCCTCACCGCCATAATGGCGATGGGGCTGAAAATAAGTGTCCGGCTGCCAGCGTACCAGGGCCGTATGTTCGCCTTCAAAATCGGCCAGGGGTAACACCGTCAGCCCATCTACCAGCCCGGGAGACCAGCGTGCTTCCGCCATATTGATGCGTACCGGCTGCAAATCCCGAGGATTGAAATGACGTAACTTTACAAAAAGGATACAGCCTTCTTGCGAATAGGGTGCATGGGCAGAGCCTGGCGGGTTGCGAATATAGGTTCCAGGACCATAGCTTCCGGTGCTGTCAGAAAATGTCCCCACCAGTACAAAAATCTCTTCCCCGAGAGGATGCGTATGTTCGGGAAAATGGGCACCCGCCGCATAACGCACCACGGAAGTCGCCCGCGCCTGCTCTGCACCATCGCGCTCCAGCAAACGTCGCTCGATGCCCTCTGCCGGTGAACCTTGCCAGGGCAAGTCCGGAGTATACAGAACAACAGGCTGCGACCAATCGGTATTGAGCTGCATCATCATCTCCTGTTATTACATACCGTCTGGTTGGTATAAATTTTAGGAAATGATGACCTCCGCGTCAAGCTGTCGACATGGCAGAGGCATCCTCTGCTATATGTGCGGTAGCCACCAGGCGAGCATCAGCAAGGTTAGGAACAATACCGGCGGGGTGACGAGCAAACCGGTTTTCATATACTGTCCCCAGCTTACGGTCACGCCTTTGCGGCTGAGTACGTGCAACCAGAGCAAGGTCGCGAGACTCCCGATAGGCGTGAATTTCGGCCCCAGATCACAGCCGATGATATTGGCATAAATCATGATTTCCCGCAGCATGGGATCTGCCGTGGCGGGCAGGTGATGGATTGCCAGCGCGCCCACCAGCACCGCAGGCATGTTGTTCATGATGGAAGACAGCAGTGCTGCCATAAAACCTGTACCCAAGGCCGCTACTACGGGACCATGCTGGGCGAAATCATGCAGGGCGATGGTCACATAATGGGTCAGGCCCGCATTGCGCAAACCATAGACCACCAGGTACATGCCCAGACTGAAAACCACAATGGCCCAGGGGGCCTCGCGCAGCACTTTGCGCACTGGAATTTGCGTGCCCCGCCCGCCCTGAAACCAGCGTCCTGCCAGAATCAGCATGATCAGCGCCCCACTACCCGTAACTACCGAAACGGGCACATTCCAGTGTGCCGTCACAAAATAGGCTACCAGCAACAAAATCAGCACCGGAAAACTGGCACGAAATACCACTGGGTCTTTGATGACCGAAGCGGGAGCCGGTAAATGCGCCGTAGGATAGCTGCCCGGCACGCTGCGCCGGAAATACAGCCAGAGCACGCCCAGAGTAGCCAGCAAGGCCACTCCATCTACGGGAACCATGACCGCCGCATAGCGGGAAAAGGTGATATTAAAATAGTTGGCGCTGACGATATTCACCAAATTGGAAATCATCAAAGGTAAACTGGTGGTGTCCGCGACAAATCCGGTAGCAATAATAAAAGCAAAAGTCGCCTTCGCTGAAAAATCCAGACGCAGGAGAATCGCCATGACAATCGGTGTCAGCAGCAAAGCAGCGCCATCATTGGCAAATACCGCAGCAATACAGGCCCCCAACAACACGATCAGCACAAACAGCAGTCGCCCCTGCCCGCCTCCCCAGCGGGCCACATAGAGGGCCGCCCAGTGGAAAAATCCGGCTTCATCAAGAATCAGGGAAATAATAATCAGGGCCACAAAGGTAAAGGTCGCATCCCAGACAATATGCCAGACAATGGGGATATCGGACCAGGTGATGACTCCCGTCGCCAGAGCCACCACTGCTCCACCCATGGCACTCCAGCCAATGCTCAACCCCTTGGGTTGCCAGATGACCAGAATCAGGGTCACTAGAAAGATGATTATGGCCAGCATGGTGGCATACTCCGCAGTATTGAAATTGACGCCAGTCTTGACGAGGCGCCCTTACTTGTCAATACTGCAAGAAATGTTCTTGGGTTGAATCATGGAAATTTCAAAACAAACTGCTAATGTTGTTCATCAACTGGAATCTCTGGCCTCTCCCGTGCGTCTGGAAATTTTTCGTCTTCTGGTGGAGCAGGAACCCAAGGGACTGGTTTCCGGAGAGATTGCCGAGCATCTGCAGCAACCTCACAACGGTATCTCTTTTCATTTGAAAAGCCTGCAACATGCCGGCCTGGTGACGGTACAACGGGAGGGTCGCTATCAGCGATACCGTGCGGACATGCTCGTGGTGCGGGGATTGGTCGCCTACCTGACCGAAAATTGTTGTCGTGGCACCCGGAATTGTGCCTTACCCCAACCCCTTGAAGAGGCCCTTGAAGAGGAATGTGTTCATGAAGACACCTGAAATCCTGTTTCTATGTACAGGAAACTCCTGTCGATCCATTCTCGCGGAAGTCACCCTCAATGGACTGGCCGCTGCACGCCTGCACGCGACGAGTGCGGGCAGCCATCCTGCCGATTACGTCCACCCGCGCTCCATTCAACTCCTGCAGCAGGAAGGTTTTGCCACGGAAGGTCTGCACAGCAAGTCCTGGGATGACCTCCAGAGCACCCCGGATATTGTCATCACCGTATGTGCCAGTGCTGCCGGGGAAGCCTGCCCTGCCTATCTGGGGTCGGCCCTGCGCGCCCATTGGGGCGTGGACGACCCGGCGAAAGCCACCGGCTCTGAAGCAGAAATCAATGCGGCTTTTCAAAAGGCCTACCACATTCTCCGGACCCGTATTGAAGCCATGCTGAAATTGCCCGTGGCCGAACTGCTCGAAAAAGATCCTGCACAATTAAAGCAGGAGCTGGAACGTATCGGGAAACTGGAAGCCCAATGACGACCACATTTGAAGACCATCCGGCCATGATTCCGACAGCCCGGGATTTATCCTGCTACCGCCCCGCCTAGAGTTAATCCTCTACCAGAGAGACCTCCAGGTCGGTACCCAACAGGCGTTTTTCCAGCTTTTTGATCTCGTCCCGTAATGCTGCCGCCTGCTCAAACTCCAGGTTACGCGCATGACGGTACATGTTTTCTTCCAGCTCCTTGATTTTTTTAGCCACTGCTTTCGGCTCATTGAGCAATTGATAGCTGGTATTTTTTTCGGCCACTTTCGCAGCAGGTTGAGCATTACGCCGATAAACCCCTTCGATGATATCCGCCACCGGCTTCACAATTCCCTTAGGGGTAATATGGTGGGCCTGATTGAATTGCACCTGCTTTTCACGGCGACGATCGGTTTCCCGCATGGCGGCGGCCATGGATTTGGTCACCTGGTCCGCATATAAGATGGCTCGTCCGTGCAGATTGCGTGCGGCCCGGCCGATGGTCTGGATCAGCGACCGCTCCGAGCGCAAAAAGCCCTCCTTGTCGGCATCGAGAATAGCGACCAGCGCCACTTCCGGCATATCCAGCCCCTCGCGCAAGAGGTTGATACCGATGAGCACATCAAAAACACCGGCGCGCAAATCACGAATGATTTCCACCCGTTCGACGGTTTCAATATCCGAGTGCAAGTAACGGCATTTGATACCCAGATCATGTAAATAATCGGTCAAGTCTTCGGCCATGCGCTTGGTCAGCGTCGTTACCAGAATCCGCCAACCACTCCGGATCACGACCTGGATTTCACTGATCAGATCATCTACCTGACCCTTGGCCGGACGCACCTCCACCTCCGGATCCACCAACCCGGTTGGACGCACTACCTGCTCGACGACCTGCCCGGAATGGGTCATCTCATAGGGGCCTGGAGTAGCGGAAATCATCACTGTCTGGGGCATCAAAGCCTCAAACTCGGGAAACATCAAGGGTCGGTTATCCAGGGCAGAGGGCAGGCGAAAACCATATTCCACCAGGGTTTCCTTGCGTGAACGGTCGCCCTTGTACATCCCCCCGAATTGGGGCACGGTGACATGGGATTCATCAATAAACAGTAGTGCATTGGCCGGCAGATAATCCATCAGGGTCGGCGGTGGTTGCCCCGGTGCCCGCCCCGACAGGTAACGGGAATAATTTTCAATCCCCGAGCAGTAGCCCAGTTCGGCCATCATTTCCAGGTCAAAACGGGTGCGCTGTTCCAGGCGCTGAGCTTCTACGAGCTTGTCGGCTTTGCGTAAATCTTCCAAACGCTCGCGCAGTTCCTCCTTGATGCTTTCCAGCGCTTCCAGAATCGTCTCGCGAGGCGTCACATAGTGACTTTTGGGGTAAATGGTGTAACGCGGCAGACGGACGATGGTTTTACCGGTGAGCGGATCAAAAAGGGATACCCGCTCGATTTCGTCCCCGAATAATTCTACCCGCACCGCTTCGTCTTCACTTTCGGCGGGCCAGATATCAATGACGTCACCGTTGACGCGAAAAGTACCGCGCTTCAATTCCAGAGGATTGCGAGAATACTGCATTTCTGCGAGGCGTTGGAGAATGGCACGCTGGTCCATGGCGTCGGATTCCCGCAAATGCAAAATCATGCCATGGTAGGAAGCGGGATCGCCCAAACCATAGATGGCAGAAACGGTGGCTACGATAATGACATCCGGTCTTTCCAGCAGGGCCTTGGTTGCAGAAAGGCGCATCTGCTCGATGTGGTCGTTAATGGAAGCGTCTTTTTCAATAAACGTATCCGAAGACGGCACATAGGCTTCGGGCTGATAATAATCGTAATAGCTGACGAAATATTCCACCGCATTGTGTGGAAAAAAGGCGCGCATCTCCGCATAAAGCTGTGCCGCCAGGGTCTTGTTGGGCGCCATGATGATGGCCGGACGCTGGGTGGCGGCAATGACATTAGCCACCGTAAAGGTTTTACCGGAACCCGTCACCCCCAGCAGGGTCTGAAAAAACTCCCCATCGGTCATGCCCTGCACCAACTGGCGAATGGCCTCTGGCTGGTCGCCCTGGGGCGCGAACTCGCTTTCCAGAATGAAGCGTTTATCCATTTATACCTCCGCAGGAATCATGTATCACTTTGGATAACGTGACATCATTCCATCAAACCTACCCTTCCCTGATGTTGATGCCTACTTTACAATAGTGGGCTTATACAAGCATCCGCTCATTCATGCGCCTGTAGCTCAACTGGATAGAGCAACGGCCTTCTAAGCCGTAGGTCAGGGGTTCGAGTCCCTTCAGGCGCACCATATAAAGCATAAAGTTAGGTAGATTTTGAGGCCCGTTTTTGTGCTGCATTTGGTCTCGCGCTGCACTCGTGCATTGCAGGCACAAATCACTTCGATAGCGGAGCATCCAGCAGGGCATTTGCCCATCGTTGCCGTTCTGCACATCGATGTGCAGCAAAAACTAACCCGCCGGTCAGGCCATGCGCGCCACCAGATCGGCACGGCGCTCTTCCACCCGGGGATGGCTGCTTTCCACGATCTCGGCCTGTTCCACCTCAAGGCCCAGGAGGATGCGGGCAATATCCAGGGTGATACGCTTGAGCAAGTCTTTGGATACCAAACCTTTTTCCTGCCTGATCTGCCCTCTTGACACCCCACAACGCGCAGAATAAAGCATCACCCGGCTTGCTGCCAGAGATTTCCATTATGCCAGGGCTTTGGTCAAGGTCCACATCGGCTCCATGCGGTCCCGCCAAATCGGTTTGGCGAGCTGCACCATTGCGCAAAATGCGCCTGCCTAAAGGTATCGTAATGGAGCGGTTGATAATCGGGGCATCTGACCTTGAAGCATTTCGCCACGCACGTTCCGAAGCTACCAGGGCGGATGGCCTGGTTTTGCTGGGTTTTTCGCCTGCCAGGGAATGGCTGTTATGAGACATTACGTTTTGCCTCTGAGGTTTTCAGACCGCGCCGTAAGCATATTCGATGGATTGCGGTATGGCCCCGCCTTAGAAACCGTCAGTATTGTTAAACAGCTTTTGCCGCTGACGAAGCCATCTCTTGCCCATTCAGAGTAATGTAGGCGTAAACCTTGGCAGGATCAATGCAGGAAAGGCTGGTACATCACGCCAAACCGCTCCGCTAATACGCACAACCGTTTGTCCCGCGACCACAGTTCTGTCCCCGGCGTTATCAGTGTCGATGCGAGCAAAAGCATGTCTATCAGTCCACAGCCCAAGCCAAACAGTCGCTCCTGCCCAATGAAGACCATAGTTTCCTTTACCGTGGCCTGTTGAGTGGTCTGCAAACGGTCGAGATCGGACAGCAATTTATCCCGATTGGGTGGGGTCCCGCAGGCGATTTCGCCCAAAACCAAAGGGTGAACCATCACCAGATCGCGCTCCAGCAATTCCACCAGCGCATCATGGCGATGCCGGAAGTGATCAACCCACACTGATGTATCCACCAAGACACCTTTCACTGTCCGGTAAACTCGTGGCGGCGGGGAATATCCGGCATCTGCGGCATGGTCCCGCCCAGGGCAGCCAGCCGTTTGGCAGACTGGACTCTCACAAAGGTCTTGATGGCCTCACGGAATAGATCAGCTTTTTCCATGCCAGGATCAGCAACTTCCAATGCCTTTTCATAGAGTACATCATCAATCGTTACTGTGGTTCTCATTTCGCACCCCTTCTACATCTATATATATGCGATACTGCATCAAAATCCGCACCGCGACAATGTATGGAGATGTAATGGACAAACTCATATCCATGTCACGACAATGCCTGAGTTGTGGGCATCATAAAATGGTACGGAATGAGGATTACCGGGAACATTCGCAATTTAACGGTGAGTCTCAGGTTCTGATTGGCCTTTCTGGCTAGTTTTATCCGATATGTGAGGATGCTGAACTGGATCCGGAAAGTAGCGCGCACAGCTTGCAGTGGCGCATGATGATCTGGTACATCGTACTCGCGCCAGGCAACTGCACCAGCGAGAGCACCCATCCATGACTAAACCGGAACTCACGGCATTACTGCATAAGCTCCAGCATTGTGAAATCTGTGCTGAAGCGCTGCCCCAGGCGCCGCGTCCGGTTCTGCAAATCCACCCGCAGGCGCGGATCCTCATTGCCGCCCAGGCACCTGGGCGGCGCGCTCATGCCAGCGGACTTCCCTTTGATGATCAAAGTGGCGAGCGTCTGCGCGAATGGCTGGGAGTCAGCCGCACGCAGTTTTACGATCCGCATTTGTTTGCACTGGTCCCCATGGGATTCTGTTATCCCGGAAAAGGCCGTGCAGGGGACCTACCGCCCCTGCCGGAGTGCGCGCAACACTGGCGCGCTCCGCTTCTCCATCATTTAAATCAAGTCGAACTGACGCTGGTCATCGGCCAGTACGCCCGGAAGTACCATCTTCCGGACACGCGCGGTTCCCTGCAGGAGCTAGTGGGCAACTGGCGTCAATATGGGCCGGACCTGATTCCCCTGCCCCATCCCAGTCCACGGAATACCCTTTGGCTGCATCGCAACCCCTGGTTTGCCGAGGAAGTTCTGCCAGCGCTGCAGGAAAGCGTCGCAAAAATTCTAGCGCCATAAAATTCATGATTGAAACCAATATGTAACAATTCAACGCCGAATCATTTTCGACAAGACCACAGGCAAAGACTAGAATGACTTTATGGATAAGCAACAACGCATCGAAATCATTCCCTGGCGCGTGTATGAACGCCCCTTGCCCAGCGGCTTTCGGGTATTGGCCGAGCGTCTCTGGCCACGCGGGGTCCGTAAGCAAGACCTGCCTCTGGATGCCTGGCCCAAGGCTTTGACGCCCAGCACTGCATTGCGCCAGTGGTTTCATCATGATGTCTCACTCTGGGAGGAGTTTCGCCAACGCTATCTGCAGGAGTTAGCCCAACAGACCATCGAGGCAGAGCGCTTGCTGGATAGCGCCGCAGGCAGTCCGCTGATTCTTCTCTACGCCGCCCAAGATAAAATGCACAATGGCGCACTGGTACTAAAGACCTTTCTCGACACGTTTCCGCAGTAACAGGACGTTGACTTTTGCGGGCTGATTGGTGACATTCAGAGAGCGCTTTTGCAGGCTTCGTGAACCAGCTTGACGACTTCAGCACCCATTATTGACGGGGGATACATGCACAACCGCCGCACTTTCCTGAAGCTGCTCGGATTAGGGGCCATTTCCATACCCGTGGCGGAGCTGGCTCTGCATTCCGGCAAACTGATATCCCGAGCCTACGCAGGATCCAACCTCGAAACGCCGCCCGGCCACTATCTCACCTCGTGGATTGGCAATAGTTTTGCCGGCAAGGGAAGTAATGGTCAAGGACGCTGGGTACAGGATGAAATCGTGGCTATGACGGTCACCGGGGATGGTACGGTATTGACTGCCTCTTCATGGGACGAAGCAGGACGTTGCACAGGTCTTTATAAAGATGGCGACACCAACCAGCAGTGCCTCATGGCTGAGGGTGAAGGCAAAGCCGATGCCTGGGGATGGGGAACCGCAGGAACCAGCGTTGCCGCTGTTGACGGCTGGATTTTTATCAGCAACACCGCTGGGCACTTGCTGCAATTTCGCTGGACTGAACCTGGCAATATCCAGTCTGCCATTCATTACCAAGGCTATGAAAAAACGGGCTTGGTAACGGCCATGACGGCCAGGTCCGGTTTTTTGGTAATTGCCGGTAAAGACGGAATCATCCAGATCCGCAAGCCGGAAGATATGCGCCTTGAACGGAAACTGGCTATAAGCGGAGTGCGTGGCATAGCCATAGATGCGCAAAATACCCTATGGATATTACAAGGCGGCAGTATCCACCACGTCAGCATGAATGTGCAGAGACTGCCGGGGACTATTCCCCATATGAATCAGGCTACCGCCATTTCCATCAGTCCGGATAATACCCTGCTGGTTTGCGACAACGGTCCCAGCCAACAGGTTTTGCAATACAACATTGATTCTACACCCCGGCTGGTCGCTCGTCATGGACTCGAAGGCGGATTGCGCGCGGGGACTCCCGGAGAAATGGCACCCGACAAGTTTTTTGCCTTGCGTGGGGCGGGCATGGACACCCAGGGGAACCTGTATGTGGGCATGTGCTTCGGGCCTAACCCGAATTCACCCGTAGTCATTCGCTCTCTGGACCGGCACAATAAGCCGCGCTGGGAACTCTCCAAATATGCCTGGGTCACCGCATTTTGTTTCGATCCCCTTCATGACGGGACGGTTGTATATGGACCCGAATCCATATTCTCCTATGACCCCGCAAAGGCACCCGGAACGGGCTGGAAAGCTACCGCCATTACCCTCGACCCCATTCGCTATCCCCATGACCCAAGGATCATGGGTAAAAACGCCTGCTCAACAGAAATACGCCATATCCAGGGCAAGCGCCTCCTCTATACCATGGGGCAGACGGGAGGCGGATATGATCTGTATGCTTTTGAAGCATCACCCAGTCAAATCGCCTATCCGGTCGCCGCAGTCAAAGGGGATGGCTTTGCCTGGAATGTCGATGCCGGGGGGGGGATCTGGCGCGGTCAAACGCCTGACCAGCATATCTGGCATTATGCCTTCGCATCATGGTCAGATGCAGGAATACCTCAGTTCAAGGAACCGGTTCGCTACCCCATACCTTCCCTGTTCACCCGGGTGACCCGGGCACATTACGATAGCGCCAGCGATAGCCTGTATATAGGTGGATACACCAATGAAAAACCGAAAAAAAGCTGGGGACTCATTGGCGCCGTCATTGCCCGCTACGATCAATGGACAAGCGCCCACCCGCAACTGCGCTGGGCCATAAATACCCCCCTGGATGGACATGACTTGCCCCCCAAGGCTTTTGATATTGCCGGGGATTATTTGTTTACCGTCGCAGTATTCCCAACCCACGGGAAGGATGCCGTGGTCACCATATTCCGCCTTGAAGATGGCAAAAAAGTGGGGACTATTTCACCGGGAGAATCCGTAGGCAGCCAAAGCGGCTGGATTGACATGATCCACGCCATTCACGCCCTGCGCCGTAAAAACGGCCAGTATCTCATTATGGTTGAGGAAGATGCGCGCGGGAAAAATCTGGTGTATCAGTGGACGCCCTCCAAGGTTGGCACGGGGGTTTCCTCCTTGGGAGACACATAGTGCACGGCCATCAGAATGGCAAAGGGTATGGCCTGCCCTTCCAGCCAAATGAAGGTATCGGCAAAACTACCCAGGACAAACCAAAGCCAGGTTACCACCTGCACATAGCGGAGAAGAGGCTCACTTTGTCGCCATGCTCTGATCCATAAATATCCCATTAAAACGATCAGCGGGATAAATCCAAACAAACCTAATTCTGACAAATAGGCCAGGAAAGAATTATTCGGTCCAATCATGCTATCCACAACGGGCGGCAACCGGGGCTCCAGACCACGCCGGGCCAGATCATAGTAAGCGGCACGAAATTGTCCGGCACCCACCCCGAAAAACGGATGCTCGGCAAACATCTGCAGTGCGGAATGCGCATAAACCAGACGTAAGCCTACACTGGTAATCACCCAGCCATTGAAAAACAGGTACACATCGTAAACCGCCTGAACCCAGCGGCTCCGTAATACCGGTGACAACAAGGCAATTCCCGCCACAACAAACACACTCAAAGCACCTGCTATTCGATATCGGGGAAACATCCACAGCAATACGAGCAGTGCCAGTATAAAAAACACTGCCTGACCCGTTCTACCAATGGTGAACATCAACTGCCAGAGCAATAACAGGAATATAAATACTGCGATCCTCGGACTCCAGAATAGTTTTTTATCCTTGATGGCAAAGAGCAGCAGCAACAAACCGGAAGCCAGCATCATGCTGAAAGTGATATGGGTCTGCGCCAGACCGATGGGTCCCTGACCCAACAAATTGCGAAAGTGCCAGCCCAGAGCCTGGGCAACACCAATCAAGCCGTTGACAGTCAGGGCCAGAATAAAAGCCCTGAGCAGATCAACAAAACGCTGTCGACTCCAGGGCATGGCAGCCACCAGCGGCAAAAACCACAAATACCAGATATGTCTTACCGGACCGAGATGATCAGCAAACAAATGATAATGAAACAAATCATAGATGTTGATCAGCGAAATCAGGCCGACTGACAACAAAAACACATGGGGACGCAGATTGCGAATATATCCGGCCCAGACAAAAGCCAGCAGAAAAATCACGGCAGCAAACTTGGTCAACGCAATAGCCAGAGGAATGCTCAGCAATACCAGCCACAAGGCTAAGAACGGTAATTCTTCGCGTGATAACAGCTCATGATGGACGCGCATCAGCCTATTCCCGGATTCTTTGCTATCAGTTCGAATGCATTCCCCGCCGCCTTCTCTGACGACGACTGCGAATCTGCCAGAGGGTGAGAATCAAACCCACCAGCACGTAAGAAATTCCGGCCAAAAACAGCACCAGAGGGGGATGTACCGCAATCAGAGCTACTACCAGAACCACGATAATAGCCAGGGCAAAGGGCACCCGCCCGTGGAGGTCAAAGTCCTTGAAGCTGCGGAAACGGACATTGCTCACCATCAGCAGACCCAATACATACACCAGGCCCAGGGCGATATATTCACTCACCTGGGTCAGCCAGGGGTAACCCTCACCGACAGCCACCCAGACCAGGCTGGCCAGGACCGCCGCCGCAGTAGGAATGGGCAAACCCTGAAAATAGCGCTTGGAGGCACTATGGACTTGGGTATTGAAACGCGCCAGGCGTAAGGCACCGCAGGCAATATACACAAACGCACCCAGCCAGCCGAATTTGCCAAAGTCCTGAAGCCCCCAGAGCATGACCAGGACAGCGGGCGCCATGCCGAAGGCGATGACATCCGCCAGCGAATCATATTCCGCACCAAAAGCACTTTCGGTATGGGTCATGCGCGCCACCCTGCCATCCAGACCATCGAGAATCATAGCGATGAAAATGACAATAGCGGCTGTCCGGTAATGACCGTGAATGGAAGCGACAATGGAATAAAAACCGGCAAAAAGGCTGGCCGTGGTAAACAGATTAGGGAGCACATAGACCCCACGCCGGGGATAGCGCGGATTCATGGGGCCGTCACTGGCAGGGTCGCCAGACACTGGGCACCGGAACGCACTCTTTCGCCAATGCGCACCTGGACCTGGGTATCCAATGGCACATAAGTATCGACCCGCGAGCCAAAGCGAATGAAACCAAATCGCTGCCCGATCACGACGCTATTTTCCCTTTGAACATGACAAACAATGCGCCGCGCCACCAGGCCCGCCACCTGAACCACCGTCACATCCTGACCTTCGACGGTTTTAATCCACAGCGCATTGCGCTCATTTTCCAAGGAAGCCTTGTCCAGGGCCGCATTGAAAAATCGTCCCGGAAAATACCAGACATTCTGTACTACACCACTGACCGGCATCCGATTCACATGCACGTCAAACACATTCATGAAAATGCTGATCTTGAGGGCAGGACGGGAGAGATAAGGATCTTCGACCTGTTCAATGGCAATGACCCGGCCATCGGCAGGACAGAGCACCGAATGTGGCGACAAATCCGGCAGGGGCCGCCGGGGATCGCGAAAAAACTGCAGGCTGAACAGAAACAAGAGATAAAAAAGCGCTGAAAAAAACAGCCACCAACCTGTCAGAAAAATCTGCAGGACAATGGCGAGGGCCAGAAACAACAGTAAAAAAGGCCAACCTTCACGCGCCAGAATGGGATAAGGATAATCAGTTTTCATGGGCGGAGCGTAGCAGGACCGGGGCCATGAGAAAAGGGCGAACCGCTTCGGGGCAAGAACTTTGTCCCGAGGGATTCGCCCGGATATTTTTCAAAAAAATCAAACAATCCTAGTTGCGGGAACGATCCACAATGCGGTTCTGACCAATCCAGGTCATCATCGAACGCAGCTTGTCGCCCACCACTTCAATGGGATGCTCCGCACCCATCCGGCGCATGGCCTGCATGGTCGCCTTACCGGCCTGGTTTTCGAGAATGAATTCCTTGGCAAACTGCCCGGTCTGGATTTCCGTGAGAATTTTCTTCATCTCGGCCTTGGTATCGGCGTTGACAACTCGAGGACCCCGGGTGAGATCCCCATATTCTGCGGTATTGGAGATAGAATAGCGCATATTGGCAATGCCCCCCTCATACATCAGATCGACAATCAGTTTCAGTTCGTGCAGACACTCAAAATAGGCCATTTCCGGCGCGTATCCGGCTTCCACCAGCGTTTCAAAACCAGCCTGAACCAGGGCCGTGGCACCACCGCAGAGTACTGCCTGCTCACCAAACAAGTCCGTTTCGGTTTCTTCGCGGAAGCTCGTTTCGATGACCCCGGCGCGGGTACCGCCATTGGCCTTGGCATAAGCCAGGGCAATATTCGTCGCATTACCGCTGGCATCCTGATGCACCGCAATCAGACTCGGAACCCCGCCACCCTGGGTATAGGTGGAGCGCACCAGATGGCCGGGACCCTTGGGAGCCACCAGAAAGCAATCCAGATCCGCACGAGGATGAATCTGACCAAAATGCACATTAAAGCCATGCGCGAAAACCAGCGCCGCGCCCTGCTTGATTTTAGGGGCGATTTCATCACGGTATAGGGCCGCCTGGCCTTCATCAGGAGTCAGGATCATGACCACATCGGCGCTGGCTACGGCATCGCCCACTTCTTTCACTTCCAGTCCGGCCTTGACGGCCTTGTCCCAGGAAGTGGAATCCTTGCGCAGCCCCACCACCACGGAAACACCGGAATCCTTGAGATTCAGGGCATGGGCATGACCCTGGGAGCCATAACCAATGATGGCTACTTTCTTTTTCTGGATGAGGGCCAAATCAGCATCGTTATCGTAATAAACTTTCATGTAAACCTCTGCGTAAGTACAAAAATGAATGATGAATCCGGAAGGTCAGATAGCCTTGGCACCACGGCTGATGGCGCTGGCACCACTGCGCACCACTTCGATGACCATACCCGGATCGAGGGCGTGAATGAAGGCATCCAGCTTGTCGCCCGGACCGGTAAGTTCAATGGTGTAGGACCGGTCAGTCACATCGATGATGCGCCCCCGGAATATATCCGAAAGACGCTTCACCTCTTCCCGGTCTGGCCCCACCGCATGGACCTTGATCAGCATCAGTTCACGCTCTATATGCGGACCCTCGCTGAGATCATGGACGCGGATGACCTCCACCAACTTGTTCAACTGCTTGAGCACCTGCTCCATGATTTCTTCCGAGCCACTGGTGGCTACGGTCATGCGCGAGATACTGGCATCGTGGGTGGGGGCGACGGTCATGGCTTCGATATTGTAACCGCGCGCCGAAAACAGACCCGCCACCCGTGAAAGAGCGCCCGCTTCGTTTTCCAGCAAAATGGAGATGATATGACGCATGCTCAGACCAGGATCATTTCAGAAAGAGCGGCACCAGCCGGCACCATGGGATAGACGTTTTCCTTGGCATCCACCCGGAAATCCATGAATACCATGCGGTCCTTGAGGCGCAGGGCTTCGCGGATGACCGGTTCCACGTCGGCAGGCTTGTCCGCGCGCAAACCGATATGACCATAGGCTTCCGCCAGTTTGACGAAGTCCGGCAAGGCATCCACATAACTCATGGCGTAACGGTCTTCATAGAAAAACTCCTGCCACTGGCGAACCATGCCCAGATAATGGTTGTTGAGGCAAGCCACCTTGAGGGGCAATTTGTATTGTTGGCAGGTGGACAGTTCCTGGATATTCATCTGGATACTGCCATCGCCGGTAATACAGACCACCGTCGCATCAGGCTCTGCCACCTGGGCACCCATGGCCGCAGGCAGACCAAAACCCATGGTCCCCAGTCCGCCACTGTTCACCCAACGGCGGGGCTGATCGAAACCATAAAACTGCGCCGCCCACATCTGATGCTGGCCCACGTCCGAGGTGACAATGGCCTCCCCGGCAGTGAGTTCATAGAGCTTCTGCACCACAAACTGGGGCTTGATGATCAGTTCATCCTGCTGGTAATGCAGGCAGTCACGCTTACGCCATTCTTCAATTTGTCCCCACCAGGCCTGCATGGCATGACGGTCATTGAGTGAATCCAATTCACCCAGGACCTGGTTCATTTCCGTCAGCACCTGCTGCAAATCGCCGACAATAGGCACATCCACCCGGACATTTTTGGATATGGAAGAAGGGTCCACGTCCACATGGACAATTTTGGCATGAGGAGCGAACTTGGCGAGATTCCCGGTAACCCGGTCATCAAAGCGTGCGCCCAGAGCCACCAGCACATCACAGTGCTGCACCGCCATGTTGGCTTCATAGGTTCCATGCATACCCAACATGCCCACAAACTGGGGATCCGTCGCCGGGTAGGCGCCCAGGCCCATGAGGGTGTGCGTAATCGGCACATTCAGGGCGCGAACCAGCTTGCGTAGTTCTTCCGACGCGTTACCCAGGACCACACCACCACCCGTGTAAAACATGGGCCGCTGGGCGCTGGCAATCAACTGCATGGCCTTGCGCACCTGTCCCGGATGACCTTTGACCGTCGGCTTGTAGGACCGCAGGGAAATCTTGTCAGGATAATGATAGGCACACTGATGGGCGGTCACATCCTTGGGGATATCCACCAGCACCGGGCCGGGCCGGCCGGTTGCCGCCAGATAAAAAGCGGCTTTCAGGGTACTGGCCAGATCCTTGACATCCTTGACCAGAAAATTGTGCTTGGTGCAGGGACGGGTAATACCCACCGTATCCACTTCCTGAAAGGCGTCATTCCCAATCAGGGCGACGGGCACCTGCCCGCTGATCACCACCAGGGGTACGGAATCCATATAGGCCGTGGCAATGCCGGTGACAGCGTTGGTCGCTCCGGGGCCACTGGTCACCAGAGCCACACCGACCTTGCCGGTCACCCGGGAGTAAGCATCGGCGGCATGCACCGCCGCCTGCTCATGCCGGACCAGGATGTGCTGCACCGCTTCCTGCTTGTCCAACGCATCATATATGTAAAGTACCGCGCCACCGGGATAACCAAATACAAATTCCACACCTTCGTCACGCAGGGCATGCACCACAATTTCGGCACCGCTCAGGGTGTCAGATTGCGATTGCGCGTCCAGGCGCTCAGGGGTGCTGGTCGGGGAAGTCATCGTCATACTCCTCAGGGAATAAAGTATCAGCGCAAAAAATTAGACAGTTTTCCGGGACAGGTCAAATAAAAAAGCCTTGGCGTACTTGGTCCGGCATCTATAGCCAGCCATCAGGAATGCTGATGCAACGTTTCGAGATAATGGCGGGCCTTGCTGACCAGATTGTCGGGCAGGCCGCGCTGGGCGGCGATCACCAGCCCCAGAGAGCGCCCGGGCACACCAATTTCCAGTTCGTAAGTCGGTTCCAGACGCTCATGATCAAAGCGCATGGACGCATTGCGCAGGGATCCGTGCTGATCCGCAAAAGATTTGAGAGGAGTAAGATGGGTGGTCACCATACCCCGCACCCCGCGCTCCGCCAGGTGATCGAGCACCGCCATGGCCAGAGCCGCACCTTCTTCCGGATCAGTCCCGGTACCCAATTCATCCAACAGGATCAGGGTATGGTCATCGGCATCGGCAAGGAGCCGCTTGAGCACTTCCACATGTCCGGAATAAGTGGAAAGCTCAAAGGCCACACTTTGCGGGTCGCCCATGTCCACAAAAATCCGGGTGAAATTCCCGACAACCGCCCTTCCGCCGACCGGAATGTGCAGCCCGCAGTGGGCCATCACCGTCAACAGCCCGACGGTTTTCAGGGAAACACTCTTACCGCCGGTATTGGGCCCGGTCACCACCAGAATCGGGCAATCCGCATTGATCTGCACCGACAAGGGCTTAGGTTGGGGGCCGCGCTTTTCGGCGTAAGCAAGAATCAGTTGCGGATGATAGGCTTCTTCCAGCGTCAAAACGGGCGCATCCACCATTTCAGCCGCCTTGGCGTTTAGATGAATGGATAACTGCGCTCCGGCAATGGCCAGATCCAGCCAGGTTAGTGACTCCACCAGATGTTGCAAGCCGACCAGACGGTCCCGCCCCTCATCACTCAGCGCACGCAGAATCGCCTGATTTTCCTGCTCGATACTGCCCGCAATTTTCTCCAGACGGTTATTGCTCGCCACCAGCTCCATGGGCTCAACCAGATAGCCGTGACCACCGGGTCCGGTTCCCCGGCGCACGCCGCGAATCTGATCGGTAGCGCCATCGGGCAGATGAACACAGGCGCGCTGACCAGACCAATGCAGCTTGGCTCCCGGTGCTGACAGGTGGGACTGCATGGTCTTTTGAATCTGATCACGCTCGGCTTTTAGCTCCGCATGTAATTGCCGGAGCTGGGCGTTACCGTCTTCGCGCACACTGCCATTGGGCATCAATACCGCGTCGATTTTGGGCAGGAGGTCAGCAGCCGCATCCAGACGCGCCGCCCCGGTGGGCAAAAGTCCGGGGCGCTTTTCAACAAAAGGCCGTAACTCCTTGCCCACGCGCAACACCAGGGCCAGATTACGAAATGCCGTGCCTGCCAAAGCCGCCCCCGGACTGGACACCTGGCGGATGGCAGCACGCACATCGGGCAATTCCGGCAGTACCGGACCCTCCCCGGATTCCAGACCTAGGCGTGCAGCACTAATGGCATCCTGCAACTGCCGAGCCACGCCCACTGTGGGTGCTGGCCCCAGATTACGGGCCGCATCGGCACCAAAGGGCGTTGCGCACAATTTTTCCAGTAATCGGCGAATGCCCTCAAATTCCAGGGGTTTCAGGTCTGCTTCCATGGGTTCTCCTCGGCTTGGAATTTATACAGAGTACAAAAGGCTAACGCGTCATGGCAATGCGCTCAGCTTTGCGGCAGCTCCCGCCACCAGCGTTTACGCCCTTCGGGAACAATAAAGTCACCCAGATCATCCGGTGCCATACGCGATAAAATCCAGCCCGGAGGCACCAGTTTGCCACTACTGCCACAAGATGCACCCAGATTGTTGGGATCATAAATCTTGATCAGCTGGGGATTGTCAAAATCATCCACATACACGATCCCCAGATATTTTTCGCGATGGTCCTGATGCAGGAGAGCACTGATAGCCTCCAGGCGCTGACGAAAAAGTGCGGCTTTGAGAGGCGCATGCGGATAATCCACACCCACAAAATACACATACCAACCATCATCCGCATGAGCACTGAGGGTTTCCACGAAAGTATCCCAACGCGACCACTCCTTGATTCCCCAGAGCATTCCCCGATACCGCTCCGTAAAGCTGGACATTCACTTTTCTCCTGTCACGTTCTTGTCATGCCCTGAAAACTGAGCAAAATCTGCCTGCTGAGAGGGCGAGTACGATGCTCAAACAAAAACACACCCTGCCAGACACCCAGGGCGGCACGCCCCTCCCTGACCGGTATCACCAGACTATTCTGGGTCAGGACACAGCGCAAATGCGCGGACATATCGTCAGGCCCTTCATTGCAGTGGCAAAAATGCGGGTCATCATCGGGGACCAGACGGGCAAAATAGTCGAGAATATCGTGCTGCACATCCGGATCGGCATTTTCCTGAAGGATCAGGCTCGCCGAAGTATGGGGCACGAACAGATTGACCAGCCCTTCCCGGGCTCCGACCGCCTGCAACCAGGCTTGCAGGGCTTCGGTCAGCTCATGCAACCTTCGCCCGCCCGCAGTGATTTTCCATTCGGTACTGAGATGCTTCATGTTTCCTCGCTTGGGCGGGCACGCCGCGCCCGAAAAAAATCGCGCAGCAGCTTCGCCGACTCCTCGGCCAGCAACCCGGCCTCCACCTGAATCCGATGATTGAAACGCGGATCATCAAACAGCTGATAAAGACTTTCCACCGCGCCGGCCTTGGGGTCCGCCGCCCCGTACACCACCCGGTCCACCCGGGCATGGAGCATGGCCCCGGCACACATGATACAAGGCTCCAGGGTCACATAGAGCGTGGACCCCGTCAGGCGATAATTCTCCATCTGCAGGCCAGCAGCACGCAACACCCGCATTTCGGCGTGAGCGCTGGGATCATGCGTTGCAATGGGGGCGTTATGCGCCCCTGCCAGATATTCTCCGGCAGAGTTCACCAGCACCGCACCAACCGGCACCTCCCCCGCTGCCACCGCTTGCACCGCCATATCCAGCGCCAGACGCATCCAGCGGGTATCGACTAATTGCTGTTCTGCACTCATCCTGTTCTCAACGATTGACCTCAAAATATGCGGGTTACAGCGCTCAGTAGCACTTTTTACTGCTGCGCGCCTTGACAGAATGCGGAATGCTGCTAATTTCCACCGCAAGTTGCAAAAATGATACTGGTCCTGCAGATAATTCATCATCCTGTTTGCAAGGCAAATATTATAACATTGGTCAGACCATAAAATAAGGAAATCGACGTGCTACGCATACCAAGTTCTCCTTTGCTGGGCCTGGACATCAGTGCAGATGCCATAAAACTCGTTTCTCTCGCCCAAAGTCGCGGGAAAATCCGGGTCGAGCATGCTGATTCCGAAACCCTGCCGCCGGGTGCCGTCAGTGATCGGGATATTGTGGATAGCGAAACGGTTTCCCGGGCTCTGCGCAACATTCTCGAACGCTCGCGGATTCGTACCAAAGCCGTGGCTACAGCCCTTCCCGCCAACTCTGCCATCGTCAAGGTCATTTCCTTGCCCGCCGACCTCGATGAAGTGGGTATTGAAGACCAGATTCGTTATGAAGGCAGCCAATATATTCCCTACAGTATTGATGCCGTGAATTTTGATTTTTCCGTGTTGGGTCCGGACGACAGCCGCAAGGGTTATAATCACGTCCTGCTGGTGGCCAGCAAAAAGGAAGATGTCGAAGACCGGGCGGCGGTCATCGAAGAAGCTGGCCTCAAGCCGCAGATCGTGGACGTCAAACCCTTTGCCTTATGGCTCTTGTATGAACATCTGTCCGGCAGTAAAGTCCAGGACAAGAGCCTGAGTGGCAAGGGAATCGTGCTGGTCGAAATCGGCAGCATCACCACCAACATTTACGTATTCCAGGACGGACATCCGGTGTACTCCAGGGAACATAATTTTGGACTGGGACGCCTTCTGGAAGAAATTCAGCGCCGCTACAACCTCGACAGCAATGATGCCCAGCGCATGGAACGCTTCGGCGGTCTGCCACCCGAATATGAAAAAGATGTGCTGCAGCCTTTTGCCCGTAACATGGCCCAGGAGCTGTTCCGTTCCCTGGACTTTTTTCAGGCCAGCATGCCCGATGTCCCGACAGCCACCGTACATCTTTTTGGTGTTGGTGCCAAAATTCCGCAACTGGCCGATCAATTAAGACAACTGGTGAGTTATCCCGTTTTTGTGCCCGACCCCTTTACCGGCATGGAATTATCCCCGCAAATCAGTCGGCGTTTCATGGATGCTGACCGTTCGTCCCTGGCAGTTGCCTGTGGCTTGGCTCTGCGGAGGATTTCGGCATGATTCGCATCAATTTACTGCCCTATCGCGAAGCCCGCCGCGCCCAGCGTAGTCAGGTACTGGGTGCCGCCCTCATTGGCATCCTGCTTCTTGCTGCTGCTTTCTACTACGGGATTTACAGCATTTTCAGCGCTCGCGTGGACACAGAGCAAGCGAAAGTCGATTATCTGCAGGGCGTCACCAATCAACTGAATACCCAGATTGCCTCGATTGCCGACCTGCGCAAAAAACGCGACGAACTACTGGCCCGGGAAGGCATCATTACCGATCTTCAGGCCAAGCGGGATATGGTCGTTCAGGTATTTAACGCCCTCGCTGCAGAAACACCGGACGGCGTTTTCCTGACCCATCTCCAGCAATCCGGCGATGCCCTGACGGTGAATGGTTATAGCGAAGACAATGATCAGGTGGCGGCCTTCATGCGCAATATCCAGTCCTCCAAAATATTTACCGATCCCCAGTTGAACATCATCAGCAAGTCCAAACTGGGCAGTGAGGACGTCGGTCAATTCACCTTGCAAATGACCATCCGCAAACCCACTGCCGCCGATAAAAGTGCCCAGACCTCGGGCAAACAGGAGGTCCAGCCGTGACTTTCGACGAATTACGCAATCTCCAGGTGGATGATATCCTCCGCTGGCCCCTGAAAACCAAGCTGATCGCCATTGTGATCATTATTGTGATTCTCGGCATTATCGTCTGGTTTGAATTCATTTCTCCCGAAAATGACAAGTACGACGCCCTGCAAACCCAGGAAGAAAGCCTGAAAATCCAGATTCGGCAGAAACAGCTGCTGGCGGCATCCCTACCGGCCTATCAGGCGCAAATCAAGGAAATGAACGTACGCTTTCAGAAGTTTCTGGAACAGCTTCCGAACCGGACCCAAATCCCTTCCCTGCTGGATGATGTCACCCTGGCGGGACGTAGTCGCGGCCTGGATTTTGAACTGTTTCAGCCTACGGGTGAAATCAACAAAAATTTCTATGCGGAAATTCCGGTAAAACTCAAGGTCGTGGGCACCTACAACGATATCGGCCGCTTCGCCGCTGCTGTGGCCGCCATGCCGCGTATTGTCACCATCAGCGGCATTGACATCTCCCGGGTTCCCGACACCGGTAGCACTCCGGCAGCCAAAGCACTGGCAGCCCAGCAACTGGTCATGCAATGTACGGCAACCACCTATCGCTACCTGGATAGCGATGACAAGACCGGCGCAGCCCAGGACGGGAGCAAGCCATGAAAACGAACGCAGTGAGTTTCTGTAAAACGAGCATAGTGAGTTTCTGTAAAACGAACGCAGTGAGTTTCTGTAAAACGAGCATAGCGAGTTTCTGTAAAACGAACGCAGCCCGCAACTGCAGCAGTGTTTGGCGTAAAATCCGCAGTGTTCTGGCCATCAGTGCCAGCCTCGCGGTACTGGCGGGATGTTCCAATAGTGATGATTTAAGCCATCTGCGCGCTTTCGTCGCCAATGGACCCAAAACCAACGACCATATTACACCCCTGCCCAAAACTCCGGCCTATCAGCCCACTGTTTACAACAATCTGGCCAATCGTGACCCCTTTACCAGTTTTTCCGAGATTCTGTTGCGCAAGGAAGCTGCTGCAGAAAGTAATAGCGGCCCCCGTCCGGCGTCTCATGGTCCGGTGCAACCGCTGGAAAAATATGCGCTCTCCAGCATGAACGTGACCGGTATCATGCGTTCGGCCAACGGCCAGTTATGGGCGGTCATTCAGACTCCCGACAACAAGGTTTATCGCGCCACCATCGGTAGTTATATCGGTACCCATGACGGGCGCATTACGGGCATCGATGACACATTGACCAAACAATCCGTCACCATCGAGCAGTACCTCCCCAATGCTTTTGGGGGCTACAAGAAAGAACAAACCATTTTGCACATGCAGAGCGGTAACTGAACATGACGAGCCTGAACCCGAAGAACATAGAGGAATGCAAAAAGATGCGCACAAATGCCCGCCTTCAACTCCGCAGCCGTCCCCTACTGCCCTGTCTGCGGCCAGCGACCAGCGCCATTCTGGCCGCTGCGCTGTGCCTGAGTTCCGGCGCAGCCTGGGCCGAAAGCCTGATCAGCAGCATTACCCCCAGTTCGGACCAGCATGGTACGGCTTTCATCATTCATAGTGATTCCCGTCCTGCTTACGACGTGAATACTTTTAACGGCGGCTATCGGGTGCAAATTGATTTTAACGATGCCCGTTTTCTTCCCTCAGTAGGCACGGTTCTGCCCAGCGGAGCGGTAGAAAATGTACTGACCGAAAATCAGGGACAGAATGCCCGCTTGGATTTACTCCTCAAAACGCCCCAGGCGGTCATGATGGAACCCACGGTGGGGGGCTATCGTCTGGCACTGATCGATAGCAAAGTACCTGTAGCCACAACTCCAGTCGCTGCAGGTTCCGCCAGCCCCACTCCGGTGGCTGCCACACCCGCAGCAGTCAGCAGTCCTGCCGAACCGGCTGCCGTTACTCAGAATGCAGTTGCTCCGGTCATGACCTATGGCACTACCGTCAATGGCCTGAATTTCAAACGTGGCAAACAGGGCGGCGGCATTCTTGATTTATCCATTGCCGGCCCGCAACCGGAAATGAATGTGACCCGGCAAGATGGCCGCCTGGTAGTGGAGCTCAAAAATACCACCCTGCCCGCCAGTTATACCCATCGTTTCGGGGTGACCCAGTTTGGCACTCCGGTGCAATACGTGGACAGTTATCCCCTCGGACGCAATACCCGCCTGGTTTTTGCCATCCATGGTCCCTATGAATATTCGGCTTACCAGCTCGGCCAGCATACCCTGATTGATGTCCATCCCAAGACCGAAACCGCCGCGCAAAACCCCAATGCCGGCGCGCGTCTGAGCATGGATTTTCAGAATATCAGCGTACGTGATGCCTTGCAGGTCATCGCCGACTTTACCCACCAGAATATTGTGGTTTCCAACAATGTCACGGGCAGCCTGTCCATCCGCCTGAAAAATGAACCCTGGGAGCAGGCTTTCAAGGTCATTCTCGAATCTCAGGGGCTGGCGGTCAAACATATCGGCAACATCCTCTGGGTGGCCCCGGCCAATCAAATCACCAGCCAGGAAGAGGCCGAACTCAAGGCCGATGCCAGCAAGCGCAAGCTGGAGCCCCTGGAAACCCAGCTGATTCAGATCAAATATGCCAAGGCTTCCAGCATTGCGGCACTGCTGCAGGGTTTTGACCATAATCAGCCCGGCGAGCCGAACGACCAGATTAGTGCCAATCAGCAGCAATCCCTGGCCAATGCTCTGGGGCTGCCCAAATCCAGCATCATCGGCAATTCCCTGTTGGGACCACGCGGTAGCGTAGCCGTCGTCAACCGCACCAACAGCCTGCTGGTCCGGGATACCCCCCGGGATATCGACAACATCAAAAAACTGATCGCCAAAATCGACAAGCCGGTACCACAGGTGCTGATCGAGGCGCGCATTGTCCAGATCACCACCAGCGCCGCCCATTCTCTGGGCGTCAATTGGGGGGGTACCTATACTTCCAATGGTGCGGGCGGCGTAGTCAACCTTTCCGGTACCGGTGCCACCGGCACCACGGAAACTCAGGGCGGTTCCTATCCCATCTCCGGCAGCAGCGGCGGTAGCTCTACCACAGGTACGGGTTTTACCGTCCCTGCTCTGGCCAACCTCGCCGCCTCCAATGCGGGCACGGCACTGGCCAGCGCCACACCGGCTTCCCTGGGATTTGCCCTGGGCACCGCAGCCGGCAACCGGATTCTCAACCTACAACTCCAGGCCCTGCAGGTGGACAACCGAGCCAAGATCATTTCCAGTCCGAAAGTGCTGACCGAAGACAATGAAAAGGCGGTCATCTCTCAGGGTCAGGAAATTCCCTATCAGCAATCCACCAGCAGCGGCGCCACCTCGGTATCTTTCAAGAAAGCCGAGTTGAGCCTGGATGTAACGCCGCATATTTCCCCTAATGGCAAAATCACCCTGGATGTAACGGCGCAAAATAATCAGCCCAACTATGCAGATGCACTACCATCCGGCATTCCCATCCAGACTCAGGAAGTCAAAACCAAGCTCTTGGTCAACGATGGTCAGACGGTGGTCATCGGCGGGATCTACACCGACACCACCAACCACAACCAGACCGGTATTCCGCTCTTGAAGGATATTCCTCTGCTGGGCTGGCTGTTCAAAAGTAACGTCGATAGTGTTGCCAAGACCGAATTGCTGGTATTCATCACGCCTAAAGTCATCGGTGGCGATGCCCAGGATGATCTGGCCGGCGCGAGTAGCGACAGCAATCTCGGGCAATGACGGGAACGGTGGTCCTCATCGGGCCCATGGGCTCGGGCAAATCGACCATCGGGCGGCTTCTGGCCGCCCGTTTACGTATTCCCTATGTGGATAGTGACCAGCTCATCGTCAGTCATACCGGGGTGGATATTCCCACCATTTTTGAAATCGAGGGCGAGACCGGCTTTCGCGAACGCGAAGCCAAAGTCATCGCCGACCTGGTAGAACAGGGAAATCCCATGGTACTGGCCACCGGTGGCGGAGCGGTGCTCGATCCCCGCAATCGCGGTCATCTGCGCCAGATGGGGCGGGTCATTTATCTGGATATCAGTGTGGCAGAGCAATTGAAAAGAGTCCGCCACGACCGTAACCGTCCTCTGCTGCAAAATACTGACCTGGAAACCCGTCTGGAGCAGCTTGCCCGGCAAAGAAACCACATTTATCAGCAAACGGCGCACTGGCGGGTGAGTGGTGACGGCTTGCGTTCCGACCAGGTACTGCGGCGGATTCTAAGGCATTTACAGGCCTATCCTGCTTAAAAAGGGGCTGTCTCCTTATTGCCACTCTTGCCTGTCAGCCTCAGAAAATCAACAATGGCAGGGTAAATCCGACCTCAAGAGCCTAGAACATATGCAAAGTCTTCGTGTAGAACTTGGTCAGCGCAGTTATTCCATCCACATGGGTAGCGGCATTCTCGGCGACTCCAGCCTCATCGCCCCGGTCTTGGGCAAGGGGCCAGTGGCCATCATTACCGATACGAATGTGGGTCCGCTCTACCTGAAGACTCTGCAAAACACCCTGAAGTCCCTGCACAAGGACGCTCTGGTCATCACCCTGCCCGCTGGCGAAGAGAGCAAAACTCTTGACCATGTTCAGACCATCACCGGTGAACTGCTCAAAGCCGGATACGGACGCGACTGCACCCTCTGCGCCCTGGGCGGTGGTGTGGTCGGTGATATCACCGGTTTTGCCGCCGCTGTTTATCAACGGGGAGTGGCCTGCATCCAGTTTCCCACCACCCTGCTGGCCATGGTGGATTCTTCCGTCGGCGGCAAAACCGGAGTCAATCATCCTCTCGGCAAAAACATGATCGGCGCCTTTTATCAACCGCGCTGCGTCATTGCTGATACCGACACCCTCGACAGCCTGCCGGAACGGGAATTCCGCTCAGGACTCGCCGAAGTCATCAAGTATGGTCTGATCAATGACCTGAGTTTTTTCTCCTGGCTGGAAGATCATCTGGATGCCGTCCTCGCCCGGGACAATGAAGCCCTGGAAATAATCATCAAGACCTCCTGCAAGGACAAGGCGGAAGTCGTCGCCCGGGACGAGCTGGAAGGCGGCCTGCGCGCCATTCTCAATTTTGGTCATACCTTTGGTCATGCCATTGAAGCGGCCAGCGGTTATGGTCATTATCTGCATGGCGAGGCTGTCGCCATCGGCATGGTCATGGCCGCCGATTTGTCCCGGCGTCTGGACCTGCTCCGGGAAAGTGAACAAAACCGGATCTACAAACTCATCAAGGCGGCAGGTCTTCCTACCTTTGCTCCCCGGCTGGAGATTTCCACCTACATGGACTTCATGAAAGTGGATAAAAAGGCAGAAGCCGGACAGATTCGCTTCATTCTGCTGAACAGTATCGGCAGCGCCCTGATTACCGGCGATGTCCCTCCTGCCGCCATTACCCAGACCCTGCAGGCTTTTATGGAGCGCAGCGCATGAATGAAATCAACAAGGCCACCGCAGAATTACAGGCAGAAATGGCCCAACGCATGGCCATCAACCCCGAAGGAACCCGCCGTATTGGTAATTTCGGCTTCATCGAACTGGAGGAGAGCTGGGGCGATGAAGCCACCATCATCAATACCGCCCGCATCAGCACCACCAACCAGCGCCTCAAAAGTGGTCAGGACTTCAGCGAGCGCGATCGTCAGCTGCTCTATCAATTGCTCCGCGACCAACATGGCACCCCCTTTGAAACCATCTATTTCCGCTTTCGCTTTATCGCTCCCATTTTTGTGTTGCGCCAGTGGGTCAAGCACCGGGTTTCCAGCTGGAATGAGTTTTCCATGCGTTACCGTAAACCCATCTCTGTCGCCTACATTCCTGATGCTGCTGCCAGGACTGTGGATGGTTACGCCGTGCTTGACGAGACGGCGCTGGCGGAATATGAAGCCCTCATGAGCCAACTGTTCCAGTGGTACGAAACCCAGTACAGCGCCGCCTGTGCGCGCATTGATCAGGCCCGGGAATCGGGCGAACTGGCGCCCAAAGAAGGGGGGCGTGATCCCTACCGGGGCCGGGCCCGGGAACTCCTGCGCAATGTCATGCCGGTGGCCGCCTATTCCGACGTGTACTGGACCATCAACTTCCGCAGCCTCATGAACTTTTTCAAGCTGCGCCGCAAAAAAGACGCCCAGTATGAAATTCGCGAATATGCGGACGCGGCCTATGCCCTGTTTGCCGCCCGCCTGCCACTTCTGGCGGAGACTATGCAGCGGGTCATCGACGAGTCAGCGGGCGAATCGGCCATACAGGAGCAGGAGCATAACGGCCTTGGCGGATAATTTCCCCTTCCCAGACAGACTGGCGCCTTACGCAGCCCATGCCGGGAGTAGTCCCGGTCGCAAGTATCCGGAAGACCCGCCGGAAAGTCGCAGTCCTTTCCAGCGGGACCGTGACCGGGTGATTCACTCCAGCGCCTTTCGTCGTCTGGAATACAAAACCCAGGTATTCGTCAATCATGAGGGCGACTTGTATCGCACCCGCCTCACCCACACCCTGGAGGTTGCCCAGGTGGGTCGCGCCATCGCCCGGCAATTGGGTCTGGATGAAGACCTGGTGGAAGCCATCGCCCTGGCCCATGATCTGGGCCACACTCCCTTCGGCCATGCCGGTCAGGATGCCCTGCAGGAATGCATGCATGATCTCGGCGGCTTCGAGCATAATATCCAGTCCCTGCGCATTGTGGATCGTCTCGAAGTCCGTTACGGCGATTTTCCCGGCCTGAATCTCAGTTTTGAAACCCGGGAAGGCATCCTCAAACATTGCGCTAAAAGCAAAGCCACCGACCTGGGAGATGTGGGCGAACGCTTCCTGAACGGCACCCAGCCCAGTCTGGAAGCGCAAATCACCAACCTCGCCGATGAAATTGCCTATAATAATCATGATATTGACGATGGTCTGCGCGCCGGACTGCTCGACTTGCAGGAACTCTGCAGCAATCCTCTGTACGGGGACATTTATGGCGAAGTGCAGTCCCGGTATCCCGATGCCAGCGCGACCATTTTGCGTCATGAAACTGGCCGCCGCCTGATCAACCTACTGATTCATGATCTGGTGGCGGAAACCCGTCGGCGCATCGCGAACGGCAAAATCACCAGCATTGCCGCCGTTCGCGCCAGCCCCCGGCCACTGGCCGCCCACAGCCCGGAAATCGCGGCGCAAATCAAGGCATTGAAAAGCTATCTGTTTCAGCGCATGTACCGGCATCCCCGGGTGCATCGTCAGGCGGAAAAAGCCAAGCGCCTGGTGCGCCGCCTTTTCCATACCCTGCGCGAAGACCCCCGCCTGCTGCCTCTGAAATATCAGGCGCGCATTCAAAACAGCGATCAGCAGGAAAATAGCCGGGCGCGCATTGTCGCGGATTATATTGCCGGCATGACCGACCGCTTTGCCATCGCCGAATATGACCGCCTGTTTGATCCCCACGGGGAAGCCTGAGGCCGGACGCAAAATTTCAAAACTCGCCCTCTTGGACCTCGTCCATAAGCCCGCTATAATGTCTAGCCCTGCTTTGCAGTTCGGCGACAGGGTGACGGAACAGACCAGGTGACCACATGACGCAAAGCTTATACTCCTCCGACTTTGAAAGAGATTCCTGCGGCTTCGGACTGATTGCCCAGATGGATAATCAGGCCAGCCATGCCATTGTCGCCACAGCCATTGCCTCTCTGGCACGACTGACCCATCGCGGTGCGGTCGCGGCGGATGGTAAAAGCGGGGACGGCTGCGGCTTGTTGGTACAAATGCCCCGGGCTTTCTTCCAAAGCATAGCAGCGGAGATGGGCGTTGAACTGCCCGCGCATTTCGGAGTTGGTCAGTTTTTTCTACCCCAGGATGCCACGCTGGCTGGGAATATCCGCGCGACTCTCGACCATGAAGCCCGGGATCTCGGCCTAAGCAGTCTGGGCTGGCGGCAGGTTCCTACTGACGCCTCCGCCTGCGGCGAAGAAGCTCTGAGCAGTCTGCCCGCCGTCTGGCAGGTGTTTATCGGCTTGCCCGCAGAGCAGGACGAGGACACCCATGAACGCCTGCTCTATCGCCTGCGCCGCCGGGTGGAAAAGCAGTTTGTCGCCGACAAGGACTTTTTCGCCATCACCTGCTCATCCCAGGTCATCGGCTACAAGGGACTGGTGCTGCCGGAAAATCTGCCGGTGTTTTATCCCGACCTGTGCGATACCCGCTTTACTTCGGCACTGGTTACCTATCATCAGCGGTTTTCCACCAATACCTGGCCGGAATGGCGCCTCTGCCAGCCTTTCCGGATGCTTGCCCACAATGGCGAACTCAATACGGTACAGGGCAACCGGCTCTGGGCCAAGGCCCGGGAAGCCCAATTGCAGAGCGATCTCCTGCCCATGGCTGAAGTCCTCCCCGCCGTCGGCGGTGGTAGCGATTCCTTCAGCCTCGACAACATCTGGAACTGCTGGTGCAGGGCGGCATGGATTTTTTCAAGGCCATCCGTCTGCTCGTTCCCCCGGCCTGGCATAATGTTCCGCACATGGAACCCGCCCTGCGCGCTTTTTATGAATATCACTCCATGCGCATGGAAGCCTGGGACGGTCCCGCCGGACTGGTACTGAATACCGGCCGCATTGCCGCCTGTGCCCTGGATCGGAATGGCCTGCGTCCGGCACGTTACGTCATCACCAAAGACCGTATCATCAACATTGCCTCGGAAGTGGGCGTATTCGACTACCAGCATCAGGACATTGAAGTGCAGGGCCGGGTCGGCCCGGGTCAACTGGTGGCCGTGGACATGGCGACCGGTCGTTTCCTGGACTCCGAGAGTATTGACACCGAAATCATGAACAGCCACCCCTACCGGGCCTGGCTGGATGAATATGCCGAACACCTGCACCGTGACGACCAGGACCTGACCCCTGCCCTGCCGGTTGCCGACTTGTTGACCAGTGAAAAAGCCTTTGGCGTCAGCTTTGAGGAAGAAGACCAGGTCATTCGGGTGCTGGCAGAGGGCGCCCAGGAGGCCGTGGGTTCCATGGGTGATGATACCCCCATGGCGGTGCTGTCCACCCAAAGACGCCATATTGCCGATTATTTCCGCCAGCAGTTTGCCCAGGTGACCAACCCCCCCATTGACCCTCTGCGCGAAGCGCTGGTGATGTCTTTGAATACGGTGATTGGCAGCGAAAGCAACCTGTTTGCCGAACGTCCCGAATATGCCCGCCGCATCGAAATTCACTCACCAATCCTGTCGGATGCCACTTTTGCGGCCCTGACCAGCCGCACAGAACCGGCCTTTCGCAGCCAGAGCTTCGATCTCTGCTATTCCGCCGCCGATAGCAATCTGGGCGGCGCCATTGAAGCCCTCTGCGAAGAAATCATTACCGCTGTGCGCCATGGCGCGGTCATCCTGGTGCTGTCGGACCATGCCCTGGAGCGGGATCGTCTTTACATTCCGGCGCTCATGGCCGTAGGCGCGGTGCATCATGCCCTCATTGACGCCGGGTTGCGGACCCGGGCCAACATTGTGGTGGCTACCGCCCATGCCCGCGACCCCCATCAATTTGCCACCCTGATCGGTTACGGGGCAACCGCCGTTTATCCGTACCTCAGCTATGCCATTGTCCGCAGTCTGCTGGAACGCCACGCCTTCAGCCAGCCTCTGACCGAAAACAAAGCGCTGGAAAATTACCGCAAAGGCATCGACAAGGGGCTCTATAAAATCCTCTCGAAAATGGGTATATCCACCCTTGCCTCTTATCGCAGTACCCAGCTTTTTGAAGCTCTGGGTCTGGATGAACTGGTGGTGGAGCGCTGCTTCAAGGGGACCGTCAGCCGGATTGGTGGCGCCAGCTTTGAGCTTCTGGAGGACGATATCCGCCAGCAGGTGCGCAACGCCTTCATTCCCAGAAAAACCCTGCCCGTCGGTGGTTTGCTCAAATATGTGAACGGCGGCGAATATCACGCCTATCACCCCGATGTCGTTCAAAGCCTGCAAACAGCGGTAAAATCCGGGCGATATACGGATTATCAGGTGTTTGCCGGTCTGGTCAACGAACGTCCGGTGACCAATTTGCGCGATCTGCTGCAGCTCAAAAATTCCGCCCAACCCATTCCTCTCAGTGAAGTGGAGCCCGTCGAATCCATCACCCCGCGCTTCGATACGGCCGCCATGTCCCTGGGTGCCCTTTCACCCGAAGCTCACGAAGCCCTGGCCATTGCCATGAACAGCATCGGCGGTCGCTCCAACTCCGGTGAAGGAGGGGAGGATCCGGCCCGCTATCACAACAACAAGGTCAGTAAGATCAAGCAGATAGCTTCTGGCCGCTTTGGTGTGACGCCGGAGTATGCGGTCAATGCCGAAGAGTTGCAGATCAAGGTCGCCCAGGGCGCCAAACCCGGTGAAGGTGGCCAGCTACCCGGACATAAAGTCAGCGGCATCATTGCCCGCCTGCGCTATGCCAAGGAAGGCGTGGCGCTGATCAGCCCCCCGCCCCACCACGACATTTACTCCATCGAAGATTTGGCCCAGCTTATTTTTGACCTGAAGCAGATCAATCCCCGGGCCTATGTCTCGGTGAAGCTGGTGTCGGAAGCCGGTGTCGGAACCATTGCTGCCGGCGTTGCCAAGGCCTATGCCGACCGCATCACCATTGCCGGTTATGATGGTGGTACCGGCGCCAGCCCCCTGACCTCGGTCAAATATGCCGGATCGCCCTGGGAATTGGGACTCGCCGAAACCCAGGTCACCCTGCGCCGCAATCAGTTACGCCACCGGGTACGTCTGCAGGCCGACGGCGGCTTCAAAACCGGCCTGGACGTCATCAAGGGCGCTCTGCTGGGGGCCGAGAGCTTTGGTTTTGGTACCGCGCCGATGATTGCCTTGGGTTGCAAATATCTGCGTATCTGCCATCTCAACAATTGTGCCACCGGCATTGCCACCCAGGATGAAACCCTGCGCAAACATTTTACCGGCCTTCCAGAAATGGCCATCAACTACTTCCGTTTCGTGGCTGAAGAAGCGCGGCAGATCATGGCCGAGCTGGGTATCCGGCGTTTTGATGAACTCATTGGCGCCAGCCAGCTACTGGAAGTCGGTGGAGCCCAGACAGAAAAGCAGGAGCGCCTCAACCTGCTGCCCCTGCTCGCCAATGCCCAGCTGGAAAATGCCGATGTCAATTATCACACCCAGGACCGCAACCCGCCCTTTGACAAAGGCGAACTGGCCGAACAGATGGTCAAGGATGCCCGACCGGCTCTCGAAGAGCAGATACCTACGCGCCTGCATTACCCCATTCGCAACGTCAACCGTTCCATCGGTGCGCGTCTGGCGGGAGAAATTGCCCAACGCTATGGCAATAACGGACTGCGCGACGATGCCATTCATGTCGAATTGACCGGAACCGCTGGCCAATCTTTTGGTGCCTTCTGCGTGCAGGGCATGACCCTGCAACTGCACGGCGATGCCAATGACTATGTGGGCAAGGCCATGAATGGCGGCACCCTGGTCATTGCCCCGCCCGCAGGCACCCATTATGCCAGTCAGGATTCCGCCATCATGGGCAACACTTGCCTCTATGGTGCGACGGGAGGCCACCTGTTTGCTGCCGGACGCGCCGGAGAACGCTTTGCAGTGCGCAACTCCGGTGCCGTAGCGGTTATTGAAGGTGCGGGAGATCATGCCTGCGAGTATATGACCGGTGGTCAGGTCATCATTCTCGGTTCCGTGGGTGTCAACTTCGGTGCAGGCATGACCGGCGGTCTGGCTTTTGTGCGCGATCAGGCCCGGCAGTTCGCGGATCAGGTCAATGGCGAACTGGTCAACTGCCATCGTATCGAAACCGAATCCATGCGCGGTTATGCCGCCCTGCTGCGCCGTCATGTGGAAACCCATGTGGCGCAAACCGGCAGCACGTACGCGGCCAGCCTGCTGAAGGACTGGTCCCATTTCATTCGTGATGTCTGGCTCGTCGTGCCCAAGGCGGCGAAGCTCGATGTCCTGCTGGAAGAAGCCAGCTGATTCTCCGCGCCCAACCGAGGAACCATTATGAGCCATTTTGCCTTCATCGAAGACCCCCGGCAGGATCCGAAAAAGCTGGACGTGGAAGAACGTCGCGAGGCCTTCAAGGAAATCTATAAAAGCTTTGACCTGGACAGCGCCAAACTGCAGGCTGACCGTTGCCTGCATTGCGGTAATCCCTATTGTGAATGGAAGTGTCCGGTACACAATTACATTCCCAACTGGCTGCAGCTCATTGTCGAAAACCGCATTGAAGAAGCCGCTGAACTCTCGCACCAAACCAACACCCTGCCGGAAATCTGCGGACGTATCTGTCCCCAGGACCGACTCTGCGAAGGCGCCTGTACTCTCAATGACGGCTATGGCGCTGTGACCATCGGCAACCTCGAAAAATTCATCAGCGAGGAAGCCCTGGCGCGCGGCTGGCGTCCCGCAATCGGCCCAATCAGTCCCAATGGCAAAAAAGTGGCCGTGGTGGGTGCCGGACCTGCGGGTCTGGGCTGCGCCGACATCCTCAACCGCGCGGGCACTGAAGTGACGGTGTATGATCGCTATCCAGCGGTGGGCGGGCTGCTCACCTTCGGGATTCCGCCCTTCAAACTCGAAAAGGAAGTCATCGCCCGCCGCGCTGATCTGCTTCAGGAAATGGGTATCCAGTTTCAACTGGGTACGGAAATCGGTAAAGACATTTCTCTCGGGCAACTGCTCAATGACTATGATGCAGTGTTCCTCGGGATGGGCACCTACACCGCCAAAACCGGACATCTTCCCGGCGAGCAGTTACCCGGCGTCATCAAGGCGTTGTCCTACCTGATTGCCAATACCCGGCATCTGATGCAGCTGCCTGACCCGACCCTGCCCTATCTCAACCTTTCCGGTAAAAAAGTCGTGGTACTGGGGGGCGGCGATACCGCCATGGACTGTGTGCGTACCGCCATCCGCCAGGGAGCGAGCAGTGTTATCTGCGCCTATCGGCGTGATGAGGAAAACATGCCCGGCTCCCGTCGGGAAGTGGCGAACGCCCGGGAGGAAGGGGTGAAGTTCCTCTTCAATCGCCAACCAGTGGAAATCATCGGGGATGAACAAGGTAGTGTGAAGGCGGTGCGCATGGTGGAAACCCAGTTGGGCGAACCCGATGCCAAAGGACGCCGTCATCCTGAACTGGTGCCCGGCTCCGAACAGATCCTCGACGCCGATGTGGTCATCATTGCCTTTGGTTTCGACCCCTCCCCGGCTACCTGGTTTGGCGAACATGGGATAGAAATTGACGAGCGCGGCCGGATTCGCACCAATGCTCAGTTTCAGACCAGTAATCCGCAGATTTTTGCGGGGGGCGACATGCGGCGCGGTTCGGATCTGGTAGTAACTGCCGTAGATGAGGGCAGAAAGGCGGCCGAAGGGATTCTCGACCACCTGGGCGTTTAAGGCGTGACTAAAGTCCTTCACAATGACCGTTTCCTACGCGCCTGCCTGCAGCAGGAAGTGGATCAGGTACCGGTCTGGCTGATGCGTCAGGCCGGGCGTTATCTGCCCGAATATCGCGCCACCCGCGCCCGGGCCGGTGACTTTCTGACCCTCTGCACCACGCCGGAACTGGCCTGCGAAGTCACCCTGCAACCCATCGACCGTTTTCCCCTGGATGCGGCCATTCTCTTCTCGGATATCCTCACTATCCCTTATGTGATGGGGCTGGGCTTGAGTTTTCAGGAAGGCGAAGGCCCGGTTTTTGCGAATCCTCTGCGCTCGGCGGCCGATATTGCCCGCCTCAGCCAGCCCGACCCGGAAACGGAACTTCGTTTTGTCATGGATGCCCTGCGCCTGATCCGTCGTGAACTTGACGGACGAGTACCCCTCATCGGTTTTGCCGGCAGCCCCTGGACACTGGCCTGCTACATGATCGAAGGGCGTGGCAGTCGGGATTTCATCCATATCAAGGGACTGCTATACAGCGACCCGGCGACCCTGCATCGCTTGCTGGCTCATCTTGCCGATGCAGTCACCGCCTATCTGAATGCCCAGATTGCTGCCGGTGCCCAAGCGGTGATGCTCTTTGACACCTGGGGCGGCAGCCTCAGCACTCCTGCCTACCGGGAATTTTCACTGGCCTATATGACCAGGATTATTGCCGGACTCCACCGGCAGGCCGAGGGTCGGACCGTTCCCGTCATCCTCTTCACCAAGGGCGGCGGTAACTGGCTGGAAGCCATGGCCGACAGTGGTGCTGATGTGCTGGGTCTCGACTGGAGCACGGAACTAGCTTTAGCCCGCCAGCGTCTGGGGCAGAAAGTCGCCCTGCAAGGCAATATGGATCCTATTGCGCTCTATGGCAGCAGCTCCGGAGTGCGCCAGGAAGCCCTGCGGATTCTGGAAAGTCACGGACCCGGAGCCGGGCACATTTTCAATCTGGGGCATGGTATTACTCCGCAAACTCCTATCGAAAATGTCAGCACCCTGATTGACACGGTCCACCACTGGGGTCAAGCAAAACAAACCGTTTGATACTGAGTGATCTAGTCGCGCCCCGTCGGGGATGGCATAGGGGATTTGCCGCGACTTTGTTCCGCGCCGTTGTTGTTCTTGGTGAAATCCCGCGCCCGGCAGGCGAACTGTTTGAGCCCGTAGGGCGAGTTTTCGCCTGACAGCGGGATGAGCCTTAGAACAACAGGCAAGGAACGTTGGAGCAAAAATCCCCTATGCCATCCCCGTCGGGGCAAGAATACATTCAGGCCCCATGACCGCGCCGCCAGGCGGCCCAGGCATCACGGAAAGGATGGCGACGGGAACGGTGGTTCGGCAGATAGGTGACGGAAGCGCCCTGCTCCATGCGCTGCAAGGCATCACTGATGGCCTGACGGGCATTTTGAGCCAACTGCCGACGTCCCAGCTCAGGTGGAAGGGCCGGCAGAAACTCCACACGCAGGGTCAAGGGAGCCGCCGCCGCCAGTCGCCAGAGATGCCCAAACAGGCTGTCGTCGCCAATAAAAGGACACAAAACATCGGGTTGTCCCGGGCGCAGCACATCCTCATAGCGCAGTGCCACCGGAATGGTCTCGGCACGGGCAACAGCCGCTGTTTCAAAAGGCGCGGCGTAAAATTCACCCACAGCTTTACCATCACTGGTGGTCCCCTCCGGAAACAGCACCACACTGGTACCCGCCACAATGATGTCGCTGGCCTGGCGCATGGTCCGTTGACTGGCGCGGGCGTCACTGCGATCAATGAACAGAGTCCCTAACCACTCGCCCATGATTCCGAAAAATGGCCAGTTGCGCATTTCCTTTTTGGCCACGAAACGGCCGGGAATCAAGGTCGCCAGGGCAAGAATGTCGAGATAGGAGACATGATTGGCTGCCACCATGACCGGCTGCTCCGGGATTTTACCGTCCACCCGCAGGCGGATACCCAAAACCCGCAGGGCGCGGCGACTCCACCAGGCAAAAGCCCGATAACTCATGGCATCAGGCTGCGCCTTGCGGGCACAGGTCCACAGCGCCAGCGGATAGGCTAGCAGCAGATAAAAAACCAGCAAAGGAAGACGCCAGAAGCGGCGCATGGCATTGGGGCGCAAGCGCCGCAAACGCCGCCCCGGATAGTGAATCAGCACCGGTGCGGGCGTTTGTTTACGCCATCTCATTTTCTGGGACCCACCGGTTCCAGAAAGCGCTGCTGATAACGGGGGGTAATGAGGCTCGATTCACACCAGACAAAAAAGTCGGAACAGTGGAATTGAGGATCCCAGAAAGGCTCTCCCCCCACCCGAACTCCCGCCCGCAAATAACCCTTCAGCAGGGAGGGCAGAGAGGCAGGCGCGACTTGCGCCTGCATATCAAAGCCCGGCACTGCCCGCAGCGGAAACACCCGCTGCTCCTGGGGGGTCAGATATTGCTGCAGCTGCTGATAGAGAGCGCCCAGCGCCGGGCCATCGGTACTGTGGACGCTGGCGCAACCCATCAGATAATCGATCTGCCACATGGACATGGCCTCGGCCAATCCCGACCAGAGCAAAGCTATCACCGCTCCCTGGCGATAGTCGGGATGCACGCAGGAGCGACCCAGTTCCATGATACGGGCATTCAGAGCGAGCAGGCGGGACAGGTCAAATTCGGTTTCGGCATAATAACGACCCACCGAGGGGACTTTTTCGGGGAGAAACAGGCGATAAGTCCCGACTACCTCCTGGCGGTTCTCATCTTCGACAATCAGATGTTCGCAGAAGGGATCATACTCATCCTGGTCCATACCAGGGCCGCCGCTGAGTTGGGCGCCATATTCGGCGCTAAATACTTCATAACGCAAACGCTGCGCCGCCTCCACTTCGTCCTGATGACGGGCCAGATAAAGTCGCAGGGAACGATCTTTTTTCTTGGTCAAGTGATCAGTACTGCCGTGAGATTGAGTGCTTAACATGCAGGACTCTCCGTGCAAAAACGATAGCAAACCTTCCTTATTATGACTCACAAATGTGACAATAGTGCGGCAGTTTTATGAACTTTTTATGACAGTGCTCATCCGCAAAGTCCTGCCTCATCCATAACCACTGCTCCAGTTCAGCCAATACACGCATTTTATAGGATGATTCAAAGTTTACCAGCCCCAGAGCCCAAAAAACCACAGCAGCGAAAAACTATCGATAAAATCATGTTGCAAGTCTTGCACCTTATGCGCGCAATGGCTACTGTATGAGGTTGTTCCAGCATCAGTTGCCGAGAGGTGAAAGTTTTACCATGTCTGCCGCACCCGAGGAAGTCGATGACAGCCCTTATTGCTGCTGTTCGGCGGCCACATTTATGGAAATTCTGGAGCGCCAACGCGCTGAGCCCCTTCCTTTCATGGAATTGTTGATGGTCCATGCGGGATGCGGCGGTGGCTGCGGGAGCTGCATCGATGAGCTTGAGGCTTACCTCCGTCAGCACGACGCTTACATCGAAGACTAGCGTTGTTCTGTGACTTTCAGCCACCCTGGTGGGCCCGGGGCGGCCACATGCAAACCATCTGGGCGCCCTTTTTCGCACACTCTGGAAAGGTATCTTTCCGTCGCGAGCTTTGGACCACCCCCGATCAGGACCAGATTGCCGTTGACTGGATTGATGCGCCGTCAGGAGCACCTGTGGTCATTCTGTTTCATGGTCTGGGTAGCAGTTCCCGGGGGCATTACGCCCTGGCGTTGGCGGTGGCCCTGCAGCAACGGGGCTGGGCGGGTTGTTTCATCAATTTCCGGGGCTGTGGCGGCATCGATAACCGCCTCCCCCGCAGTTATCATGCCGGCGATAGTGCGGAAATCGCCTGGATGCTGGAAAAGGTCGCCGCACTCCTGCCCGACCGCCAGCGCTATGGCGTGGGGGTCTCCCTGGGCGGCAATGCCCTGCTGAAATATCTGGGTGAACAGGGTAGCAGCGCCGAACAGGTCCTGAGTAAAGCAGCGGGGGTTTGCGCGCCCGTTGACCTGGCTGCCACGGCGGAATTTTTGCAACAGGGATCCATTCGTTTTTACAATCGTTACTTTCTGATCAACATGAAAAAAACGGCTCGCCGTTTTCAGCAGCGTCACCCGGAAATGGCCGACTGGACCCGGGTTTTTTTGGCCAGAAACCTGTATGATTTTGATGAATATTTTACCGCACCCGTGCATGGCTTTGCCGGCGCGCAGGTGTTCTGGGAAAAAGGCTCATCAGCGCCGCTGTTACGCTACATCCAGGTGCCTACCTTGCTCCTGCACAGCGCGGATGACCCGATTGTGCCCATCGCCAGTGTCCGTGCGGCGGTGTTAAGTCCGGCCATAACACCTTATGTCACCGAGCATGGTGGCCATGTGGGCTTTATGACCGGGCCTTTTCCCGGGCATCTGGACTGGCTACCGAACACACTGCTGAATTATTTTGAGGGGAGGAACAGCGCATGAGCGAACAGTTGCAGCCACGCTTGCGGGTTTTACTGGCGGAAGCCATCGCCATGGGTCCCGGTAAAGCCGAATTGCTCCGTCACATTCGCGAAACCGGTTCCATTTCGGCGGCGGCCCGCTGTATGCAGATGAGCTATCGGCGCGCCTGGTTACTGGTGGACACCATGAATCACAGCTTCCTCAGCCCCCTGGTCAGCACCGCCACCGGTGGCAGTCATGGTGGTGGGGCTCACCTGACGGAAATGGGGGAAGAAGTACTGCGCCGCTATGAAGCCATGGAAGCCAAAGCCAATGCCGCCCTGGCCCCGGACATCGCCGAATTTCGCCAACTCATGCAACTTCAGCCCCGGGAGCCCTCCAAATCGTGAAAAACCTGCTTCGGGAAGTGCTGTGCAGCCGGGTGTATGATGTCGCTCGGGAAACCCCGCTGGAAACCGCCCCCAAACTGAGCGCGCGCCTGCAGCGGGAAATCCTGTTCAAGCGCGAGGACTTGCAACCGGTATTCAGCTTCAAGTTGCGCGGGGCTTACAACAAGATTGCCCAGCTCTCTGCTGCCGAAAAGGCCGCCGGGGTGATCACCGCCAGCGCCGGCAATCACGCTCAGGGTGTCGCCTACTCCGCCCAGAAGCTCGGCATTCGCGCCGTTATCGTCATGCCTGCCACCACGCCGGAAATCAAGGTCCAGGCGGTGCGGGCCCGGGGCGCGGAGGTCATCTTGCACGGCGACAATTTTTCCGACGCGCAAAGTCACTGTTTTCAATTGGTCGAGCAATCCGGCATGGTGTTCATCCCGCCCTTTGATGATCCTCTGGTGATCGCCGGTCAGGGAACCGTGGGTGCGGAAATTTTGCGGCAGCGCGGTACTGGTCTGGAGGCGATATTTGTACCGGTGGGTGGTGGTGGGCTGATTGCCGGGGTGGCGGCTTATCTGAAGTCCATCGTTCCGGAAATCCGCATCATTGGCGTCGAACCTTTCGAGGCCGATGCCATGTTTCAATCCTTAGCGGCCGGAAAGCGGATTGTACTCCCCCAGGTGGGGATATTTGCCGATGGCGTAGCCGTCAAACAGGTCGGCGAACATACTTTCGCTCTCTGTCAGCGCTATGTGGATGAAATTGTTCGCGTCAGCAATGATGAAATCTGCGCTGCCATCAAGGATGTATTTGATGAAACCCGCTCCATCATGGAACCTGCCGGCGCCCTGGCGCTGGCCGGACTCAAACGCAAGGCCGGCGAAGACCCCGGTCAGGGCGGGGCCTGGGTCGCCCTGCTCTCGGGGGCCAACATGAATTTTGACCGGCTGGGCTTCATTGCCGAGCGCGCCGAACTGGGCGAGGCCCGGGAAGCCTTGTTTGCGGTCACCATTCCCGAAACCCCCGGCGCCTTTCGCGACTTTTGTGCCGCCATTGGCCAGCGGGTGGTGACTGAATTCAATTATCGTCTGCATCGCCGCGATCGCGCCCATATTTTTGTAGGGGTCGCCATTCGCGACCGGGAAGATGCTGCAGCCCTCCTCCAGCAATTGCGGGATACCGGTCACGAAGCTCTGGACCTGAGTCAGGATGAAATGGCCAAGCTCCATATTCGCCACATGGTCGGGGGCCATGCCCGGGAAGCCCGGAACGAAAGAATCTACCGCTTTGAGTTTCCGGAAAGGCCGGGCGCCCTCATGGCGTTTCTGGAAAAGCTGGGGGGGCACTGGAACATCAGTCTGTTCCACTATCGCAATAATGGCGTCGATCTGGGGCGGGTGCTGGCGGGATTTGAAGTACCCGACAGTGATCTGCCGCAATTTGAAAGCATGCTGTCCAAGGTGGGTTATTCGCATGTTTCCGAAAGCGGCAATCCTGCCTACCGCTTTTTTCTGGATAACGCGCGCGCCGATTGAAGCGGGCTTAAGACTCCCGTGGGGCAAACATCAGGCGCAGGGACTCGCCAATGCCTGCCGCCATGCCATGCCAGCGTTTGGCCAGATCGGCATCCATGTGATCCAGCATGGTCTCATGGAACAGGGCAAGCCAGTCATCCACCAGAGGGTTGGTCACCCCCACCGGCGCGTGCTTGTCCCCCAGAGCATAGCGATAATCTTTATAGGGCAGCCCACCTGAAACCGTCCACCAGTAATGCACCAGACGATCCTTGTGCAAATCCCAATCCTGCACAATGGAAAAAGGTTCCGCCAAGGTAGGATGGACCTGAATGCGGTTGTAAAAATCATCCACCACGGCGCGAATCACTGGCAGGGAGATTTTATCGCAGAGGGGCTCGAGGCGACGCTTGGGGGTGGGGGGTGGAGTTGGAGCGTTGGTTACCATGACGATCCTGAAATTTTGACGATAGAATTATATTACCATATATGGGTGTGGAAGATGCTGATGGATTTTCGCATAGAAAGCCATAGCAGATTCATCCTGCAGCAGCGCGCTTCAGGAAAGTGCTTTATGTACCATCATGAAATCGGGTCCATGCCTGCTCCACCAAGCTCATGAAATCTTTACGGAAACGCTCCGGGGCAAAGCGCAGAGCGTTAGCTCTACAAGCAGCCGGGGTGATGGCCTCTCTAACCATCTCAAAGCGCTCCACAGCAGCCATGATGGCAGAAACTGATTGTTCATAAAAAAAACAACCAGTGGCTGCAGCAGAGGTCGCTGCACCTTCCGCTGCTAATGGCACGACAGTCTCCAACGCTCCGCCCTTGCCAAAGGCAATCACCGGTGTGCCGCAGGCTTGAGCCTCTACGGGAGTAATACCAAAGTCTTCCTCGGCGGCAAATACAAAAGCATGAGCAGCTCCCATCAGTTGCGCCAAGACTTGTGCTGACTGGTATCCGAGAATTTCTATGTTAGGAGATCCGGAAGCCATTTGTGCGATTTTTTCCCGTTCAGGGCCATCGCCGATGACTTTCAGCCGCTTATCAGGCATCCGGGTAAACGCCTCCACGATAAGGCCGACCCGCTTGTAGGGCACAAGGCGCGATGCCGTGAGATAAAAATCTTCCTTATCTGGACGAAAAGCAAAGGCTTCCACATCAACCGGAGGGAATATCACTGCCGCTTGTCTCCGGTAGGTTTTCCAGATACGGCGGGCAATGAACGCAGAATTCGCAACAAATTGATCCACACCATTGGCAGTGCGCACATCCCAAATACGGATTTTGTGTAAAAGCCACTTGGCAATCCAACCTTTTAAGCCTTTTTCCAGTCCGGATTCGCGGAGATATTGATGCTGCAAATCCCAGGCGTAGCGAATCGGTGTATGGATATAACTGATATGTAACTGGTCCGGTCCGGTCAGCACTCCCTTGGCTACAGCATGGGAGCTAGACAGAATCAGGTCATAGCCGGACATATCCAACTGCTCAATAGCCAGAGGCATGAGCGGAAGGTAATGACGATAGAGCTTGTGGGCGCCAGGCAACCGCTGAATAAAGGTAGTCCGGGGTACTTTCCCCTGCAAAAATTTTTGTTCTTCATCGGAAAGAAAATCACAGACACTGAACAAGTCGGCCTGGGGAAAAATCAGCAGCATCTGTTCCAAAACGCGCTCAGCCCCCGCGTATGTTGTTAACCAATCATGAACAATGGCAACACGTCTCAAACTGTATTCCTTAATTAAACAAGCGTGTGTACGGTGATTATGGGAGACAGATCTCGACACTTCACGAGATCATAGGATAGTTAAGAAACACGCACATTTCTATAAAAATCCTTCTTCTGCATCCAGTTAAGTAAGGCAGAAGCCATGCGATTCGGCATGAGGGACAAGGCGTACCCTAAAATCCATCTATAAGATCTGTACTTGCGTAAACCAGTACGAAAGATTTTTCGCGCTTCATCACGCTGCCCATTAATCAAGCGAGATTTTGCGCTTCTAAAGGTCGCATCATCAAGCCTTTTATAAATAAGGTCCTTCTTTTCCTGAAACCATCCTTCTTGAAGAATGAAGTTATAAATAAACCGCTCAGAATCTGGTAGAGCAGAATTACCACGGTTGGTTTCCGAATCCTTGTGCACCCGATAACTGAGCAGGCGTTTATTGACATAGTAAATTGGCAATTCAAAATGCACATAAACACAGGCAGCCCACAAATCTGCACAAACTCCAACATCTTTGTACGCCATTGAAGAGTTGACCATTGATTTTCTATATAAACTTGCGGTTCCTATTATAATAGATCCATCAAATAAGGCACCAACCGGATTTTTCAGCTCACCACCGAGAAGAACATTTCGTTTCCAATAAATCGCATGCTTATCACTTTTTTCTAAATCTCTTATGCCGTCTTCATCAACAATCCAATTATCACAAAAAGCAAGAGCAATATTTTTATATTTCTCCATAACTCCGACCATTATGGCCAAGTATTCCGGATCAATAAAATCATCATCACTCAGAAAAGATACATATTTTCCACTGGCTATTGATAATGACTTCTCACAATTTTTGAGTACGCCAAGACATTCATTATTAGCATAATAAGATAATCTTTGGTCAGAAAATCCGGAGCATATTTTTTTGATTTCCTCTGAATTAGAATCGTCAGCAATTATAAGCTCAAAATCTGTTCTGGTTTGTTCCAAAACAGAACTAATAGCCTTGGCGATAAATTTAGTACGACGACACGCCAGAATAATAATAGTAGCTATCGGATTACTATTGTTATTTTTAGAACATTTTGCGTTCATATCAATTCCTATTATTGACAATTACATCACACTTCAGTTGCAGACAGACATCATAAATTTGCAAATATTTTTTCGTGATGCAGGGCCATGCGAACTCTATTGCAGATGCTCGTGCCACACTCGCCATTTCAGCCTTAATATCCGCGTTCAACTGCGCGTACTTTTCAAGAATGGAGGCGATAGACTTAAAATCATCCGGATTATCCAGTATCCATCCGCCATTTACCGGGACCTGAAAAGCTGCACCCACTGTTTTGGCGGTAATTACGGGTACAGCGCAAGCTAAAGCTTCAGAAACAATCATGGCCCAAGGATCATAACGAGATGGGAAGACTAGCAAATCCACAGATCGCAGGAATTGTGGCACATCTTCGCGATAACCCATAAAATGCACCCTATCAGCAATTCCCATCTCCTTTGCCAATTCGGGATAAGGGCTTTGTTCGAGATAACCCAGCACAACCAGATGCCAAGATTTTGCCATGACCAATGCATGGAAAACGGTATCGAGATTTTTCCGCGAAGAACGCAAATCCCCCGCAAACAAAGCAGCTGGTATTTTATCTTTTAAACCAAGGACCTGCCGTGAACTCGTTCCAGGGCAATACTCCTGAATATCAACCCCGTTGGGTATGACCATAATTCTCTCTGAATCAACGCCGATCGCCATCAATTCTTCGGCAACTTTCGGCGAAACTGCAGTAACCCAACGCGCCTGTCGATAGGAGCGACGTTCTAACTTGGCGTTAAGCCAGGTAAATAGGCGATGATAAAGTCCTTTGAAACCTTTTTCCGTATTAGATTCATTGTATGGAGAATGACGCCATGCCCCATGAACAAAATGTGCAGAGTTAACATCTGCCGGGTACCAGGTGATAAATCCGTTAGCATGTATCAAATTGTATTTATGAGCATGGCGTTTTAACCACCACCAGGTTCTCAGCGCGAATATCTGATTACGCAATAACTGACTTGGCCAACCCCTTACAGATATAGACACCCAGGTGACTCCATTCAACCCCTGCACTTCTGGAGTACACTCACTGGCGAGAAGCGTGATGATATAACCTGCAGCATGGGCAGCCAACAGTATCTCGTAGTTAACCCGGCCTTGACCATCTCCTTTTTTTAACTTATGGGTTATCATGCATAATGTTTTCATAACAGCATGACCTTCTCATACAAGTTCAAAGTTTCATCAGTCATACGTTGAACCGTAAGCCAGTCAATATGGGTATGGGATCTTTCGGCAAATTGTGCTCGCAAGTCCTGGTCACACAGAAACTGGTAAAGATAGCTAGTCAGCGCATTGACATCTCCAGGATCAAATAATTGTCCTGCCCGCCCATCTTCCAACGCTTCTGGTATGCCATCCACTTTTGATGCAATAATGGCACATGCGTTTTCTCGTGCTTCAGGAATCACCAGAGGAAACGGATCCTTGCGGGAGGCCAACACAAATATATCTGCACTTTTCAGGTAGGACTGTGGCTGCGGCTGAAAACCTTCAAAATGAATTTGATCTCTGCGGGAGCTTTTTTTTGCCAGATCCTCAAAAACCTTCCGATCTGGACCCTCACCAACCAGATATAGATGGCCAGGAATTTCACTCGGCAGATTGGTAAATGCTTCAATCAGGTCACGAATTCCTTTTCTTTCATACATTCCAGCAACCGAAACAATGGCTGGATGCTGCAATGTTTTGGCCTCCACCGAGCACACGCGCGGACTGTGGATGGTTCCATTGCGGATGACATGCAATTTTTTGACCGGAATACCCCGTTCTGCCATCGATCGGCTGACAGCAGCACTGACCGCAATCACTGCATCACCTACGGACATGACCCTGGCGCTTTTTTGAAACTCGTTATGGACATGTGTTACCAGCCTGTAGCGTCGCCCTAAACGCAACAGTTTGCTGAGCAGCGCGCCTGTCATCATATGGGCGTGCACCACATCCGGTCGGTCTTCTGCCATGATTCTACGTAGATTGATTAGCATTTTCGGAGTTCGCAACAAAGATTTGCTGAACCCCATGGCGTGATGTTTGACCCCATGTTGATTCAAAAGGTTTTCATACTCTCCACCCCCGGAAGCAAAAAACACTTCATGCCCCATCTCGCTTTGGGTACAGGCCAAGTCCACGGCGACATTGACAATCCCATTGCCGATCTCAAGAACGTGATTGGTGATATGCAGGATGCGCATGCCCTTACCACTTCCCTGCACAAGCGTGAAAGTTATCTTCAGGCATTTTCCATTCCTCTCACCTGGCGGTAATGAATTCCGGCAATGGCCGTACCGGCAAATGCCCAGAACAACATGCCGGTACTGCCAATCAATGTATCCACAAATATCAAGGTCGAGAATACCGCGAGACTTATCCCAGATGAGATCGCTATAAAGGGATCCTTCTTGGCCCACTCACTACTTAATATATAAATCAGTGTCCAGATGGTTCCAAGGAAAAAGAGGGTTCCACCAGCCCAGCCCAGCACATAAGGAATTTCCATGACTCCACTATCAAAATTCACCACATGTCCTTTTTGACTGAGGCGTGCGGCCGTACCGGTGCTGCCTATTCCACTTCCCAAAGGCGTTTCAAATGCCTTCAGAAAAAATTCGCCATAAAACTTTACCCTGGCTTGATAGCTGGCATTTTGTTTGACATTCTCAATGGAATTGAAGCGTGCCTCCAAACGCTCATAAACGGGCTTGTAAAGCAACATGGGCATTGCCAAGATAATAATGACCAGGATGCCCATGAGATATCGCAGCAGATGAACCGGCTTCAATCTAGACAGAATATAGACTAATCCTATAAACCACCCTCCCCAGGCAGCACGCACAATAGACAGCAAAAAAGCCAGATAACCAAAAACAGCCGCAGGAATTCGCCAGAAACCACCGCCGGCGAAGAGCATCAACAAGGTCCCCATCAGTTCAAAGGCAAAAGGTCCAGGCGAATTCATCGTACTGAAAATACGTACATGGAATGGTTCAGGACGACCAATACTCAACAATTTTGAAGCCGTCATCCAGTAGGTATCCCATGGCAGAGGATGAACATACTGAATCAGTCCGTAGCCACCCATGACCAAAGTTCCCCATACAAAAGTATGGAATAGAGTACGACGCACACGCAGATAATCCTGCCAACGAATCGCCATATGCAAACCGAATAAAACCGGCAATAACCAGTTCAGCAAGCCATAGGTAGCAGGCATGATACCTGCCGTAACCAACCCGACAATGTAGGCGTAGAGCACGCCCAAAACTACCAGAGCCATAGGAAACAGGGTTTTTCGACGTAATGCCGGCAAAGACTTTAACACGGTAAAAAAAGCCAAGCCCGTTACCAAGTAAGGGGTGAGCATAATGGGATCCACCGGTTGAAAACCAATCTGGTAATCCACCAGCCGTCTGATTTCCGGTGTCACAAACCAAAGCCACCACATATGACTCACATACAGATTAGGGAAATCGCGGTATAACTTTATGCCCAGTAGAAAACCTAAAACCGGGAACAAATAATTGGTTAAGGAGCTTAAATGGGCAAAATAAAATGCAAATGGAAAAGTCCAGAACAGGAGAATATAAATCCAGACTTCATGCCCTGACTGACTCGTATCAACACCGGGGCCAAAATTTTTCAATGTCGCAGCCATGAGCGTATTCCCATATAGCGACCATACCAATTATCCCTACACTTGGCCAAGGCCTGCATTTTTTCTTTTGGCGCATAACGCAGCAACTGCACGAAACCATAACTTTCACTGGTTCCAACCAATGTAGCCCAGAAAATAAATATCAACCGGTTAATATTCCGATAATAGCCCAGCAGTACCAAGGTTTCATTATGACAGCGATTTCGTGTTTCCTCGACATTATATGCATCGCGGGAACGATCCCCAAAAAGCTGACCCGGATAATGATTGACACGTATTTCTGGATCGTATAACAAACGCCAACCACTTTGACGCAAAGTCAACCCCAGTGAAAGTTCCCAGTGCCACTGAGCCCCACGTCCATACAAACGTCGATCAAAGCCGATTTCCTTGAGCAAGGAAAGACGGTAGGCTCCATTGACACCTTTGAGCAAGTCCACATATTGCGCATGGTCAAGGCGTAAGTGATGATTCGCGATCACCTTCCCATACCATAGTACTTTTCCCACACTGCGAACCGAATGATCAATCAGTACCCCATTCGGGCTAATCAAATCTCTGCCCCCGACTCCTGCCAGCGTCTCATCCCGTTCAAAAGCCAGCTCTATACGTTGCAACCAATCTGGAAAAGGTGCCGAGTCATCATCCGTAATGGCCAAGACATCCCCGCGTGCCGCCTCCAGACCCAGATTCATCGCCGTAACCAGGCCGGGCAGATCCACAATAACAACTCGTAAAGGTAAGCTAGCAGCCACACGACCATTCAGCACATCAAGCGTGTCCTGATCCTCCCTCCGCGCCACAACGATGACTTCATCGGCAGGTCGCAGTTGTTCACTCAGCGCTTGCAAGCATCGCGCCAAATCCTTCGGCCGGCGGTATGTGGGGATCATGACCGATAATTGCATGCTCACTCCTGCAGGCCTTGGCATGAACCGGGATACAACCATGTCGCCATACCTGCATAGCGCCCGCGCATGGTATCCATCCACTTACGAAGTGCCAAATTCCCTTCTTGCGGCCAATGGCGGAAACACTGCACAAAACCATAACTGTCACGACTACCGATCAGTAAAGCGTAAAACATGCAGAAGAAACGTCCAAAAATAGAAAGATATTTCATAAGAATGTAAGTTTCGTTGAAGGCACGTTTTCGTGCAGCAGCAGACCAGTAACTATCCTTTTGTTCTGAAAACAGCTTGCCTGGATAATGTTCCACAACCATCTCAGGATCATACCATTGTTTCCAACCTTGCTCCTTAAGCGCCATCCCCAGTGCCAGCTCCCAATGCCAACAGGTATCCTGTTGCCACTGCAAGCATTGGTTTAGCCCTGTAGTCCTCAAAATATCATGCCGATAGGCCATATTAACGCCGGAAAGAAAATCCACATTTCGGCCACCGATACAAGGCAGATGGTATTGCGAGATGATCTTGCCATACCAGGTTACCTTTCCTACTATTTGGACAGGCGGAAGATTTTGCGAGAATGCAGATACTGGCAGGTCTCTACCCCCCACTCCTGCACATTCAGGCTTGCTTATCAATGTACTTGCAACCTTCTCCAGCCAATCTACTCGAGGCGCGGCATCATCGTGGGTAAAAGCCACTACATCACAAGTCATCATCTGCAGTGCGTTTTGCATGGCAGCCATAGGCCCAGAGTGATCTTTATAAACTAGGGTCCAGGAAATAGCCGAACCAACCAGGGTTTCTAAGAGTTTAACGGATTCGGTATCGCGGGGGTGAATCAAAATACACAGACTTTCCAGTCTGCGAATCTGGGCCATCAATGATTGCAGAAGACGCTCCAGGTCTTTCGGTCTGTTTCCACCATTAATCAAAACGCCAATTCTCATCAAGTTGCCCCAAGATTCAGTGTGAAAACTTATTTACTGCGTTCACAGAACTCGATAACTTTTCATTTGTTCGTATATAACCCAGAGCTTTTGTCGCGATGGATAAAAAACTTGAAACACCTTTATAACCTTCACGCTTAACCCTTGAAAGCAACAGATGGACCATGGCCGCCACCAAAAAACACCAGGATTTAATCTTAATATCATTTTCGATTCTATAGCGTTTAAAAGTAACATATATTCTTGAAGCCTCAGTATATGGGGTGTAATAGTCCCTGTTTACAGCTGAAGGATAATGATAAACATTGGCTTTTTGACAATATCTGACAACCGCAGCTTGTTGTCTGCATCTGGCACAAATATCAACTTCATCATAACCATAAACAAGCAATTCATCAAATCGAACAGAACTAACAAGTTTTCGTGGAAAAACAGTAGCCATAATATTTACCGTATTAATTACATCACCATCCATATAAGGCACGTTCTGAAAACCCAAAAAACTCTGATCGTGAGGTTGAATACTCACACCGCCCTCCACCTGATTGCCCGTAATCATGGTTTTGCGCAAATCAAGATTATTCTCATCAGCAAACTTATCAACCGCAGATACAAAATTTTTAGCTATCTCAGAATCATCGTCCAGAAAAATCAAAAACTCACCGCAGGAATGCTCAATAGCGCAGTTTCGGTTGGCACCCAAGCCTTTTTTGGGCCCTCGAATATATACAACATCTGGGAAATAGTTTTGCACCATTTCTTTAGTTCTGTTATCCGTACTATCATCAGAAACAACTATTTCATATATAGAGTTGCCACAGCCCCTAACTGAGGCAATGCATTTTGCCAATTCTTCTGGCCTATTTCTGGTGCATACACACACACTCAAATTCCCGGCAACAGTTATCTTAGCATTCATGCTCATCTCAAAAACATCCTTTTATCATAACCTTTAATTTCTTAACATAATGCATAGATTAATACCCAGCATCACTTTTCCACAGCTTTCAACATGCGGATATTAATTCTGTCCAAAAAAGAACGAAGCACATTCCTGATAACCGATGATCGATAACCTGCCCACCCTCCAGACATAACAACCAAAAGCAGTGAAGCCACATACCAAATCATATCGCTTCTGAAAAAATTCCAAGCCAGACACTCCGAGATTAAAATCCAGGCCAATGATTGCCAAAATGTCCAATTTCTAAATAGGGCCAGTTTGGCTCCCCAGAATAAAAACACCATATCCAAGGATGTTACAAACAATAATCCGATACCACCGCCGATCAGGCCGAGGTAATGAATTGATATCCACAGAACCAGGAGATATGGAAGCACCTCCAAGACGCGCAATTTTGCGGCAATATCCGGGCGGCCGCGGGCCTGCAACAGCATAGAAGGGAAATAATTCAAGCCAGCTAACCAGATCGTCGCAGCTATAATCAAGCCAACTGAACCAGCTTTATCAGCTACAGTCCAACCTACCCAAATACCTAAAAATGGTTTAAGGATAAGAATAAGCGCGCAGATCATGGGAGTCTGAATCATAAGCAACAAATCTAGGGACTGCGCCGTCGCATCTCTGGCGTCCTGCTCATTTCCTGCAGATAATTTTGGAAACAAAGCTCTGGTAACTGCGCCGGGCACTACAGCACCTTGCCTTGCCAAGCGCTCAGGAATAGCAAAAAAAGTGACAGCCGCAGGCCCTACCAAGCTTCCCAGCATAAATTTGTCCATTGCCCCGGTTAGTGGCACCACCATACCAGACAGGGTCGTCCAGCTACCATAACCTAACAGCGTTTTTATCCATCGCCACTGTGGCAATTCTGGCTTGGCCATGCCTAAGAGGTAAAAGGCTACGAGACCCATGGGGATAGCGCCAAAAACCAGCCTGGAAAGGACCGTCACTGCTATAATCCAGGTAAGGTCAGGGCCATGTAAGTATGCCGTCAACAAAGGCATCAACTGTAAAAAAAAGGTACCGACAACGCCCAAGGCATTCAACATGAAAAACCTTTGTCGCCCGTCCAGAAATCCCGAAAAAATTCCGCTCACGGTAATCACTGGGACAGCCAGCGCCAGCCAGGGTAGAGCACTCGCCACTGATGCATGCATAGAAGGAGACATCTTGAACAGATTTTCAAACAGAAACTCACCCAGAAACAAGAGAATTAAAGCTCCAACCGTTCCCAGAATCAGGTTGGTCCATATTCCTGTCCAGAATACACTGACAACTTGACTGTGATCATCCAGCTTTGCAAACTGATTGGCAGATGCCATTCCCAAGCCGAGATCAAAAACCCCAAAATATCCCAGAAACAACCAGACAATAGCCAATACACCATATGCATCCACACCAATCAAATGCAGAAACAAGGGAACCGTGATCAGAGAAACGGCCACAGGCACTAGACTACCCATCAGGTTATATAAGGTATTCCGTTTCAGGCTTGCTACCATATCGGCATTCCTTGAACTGCCGACGCCGTAAAAATCATAGAAACTTTCATTCTTCTATCCGCGTTTTATCAGGTATGAACGTGCAAATCCGCGCACCCGATCATCCAGGACAGCAAAGAAAGTCGGCCTCGAATGATCATGAAAAGTGACTCCATGAGTTGATCGCATCCCGTTTATCACCAAAGCTAGTGGGCAACCAATTTGCGCCACACCTTGCATATGATCCTGAAAAGCCTTTCGTGGTGTTGTACCCACTCGAACCACTGAAATCAGACGATCAACCCATTGGGAAATCATCAGCCCATCCGCCACCAACGGATAGGATGGCGTATCCAGGAGCACAAAATCAAACTGCGATCGAGCATCCTGCATCAGATCTGTAAAGCGGCTGTTACCAACCAACTCTACCGGAGCCCCGGGGATTTGACCCGCAGTCATAAGGTTCAATGGAACATTGAATCGCGTCATAACTCGGGTACATGATTCCAGATCGGATTTACCCATCAAATACTCAGACAATCCTGGAGTTTGTTTACAATCAAATATCTGATGTAACTGCGGATTTCTCAGGTCAGCATCAATGAGTAGTACTTTCTTTCCATCTTCCGCCAAAGTCATGGCCAACTGACTGGCTATTGTTGTTTTTCCTGCACCTTGATCAGCAGAAGAAAACATCAGGATTTTTCCTGCGCCATTCGTTCTTGCGAACAGATATAGTTTACTGCGCAACAAACGCATGGCTTCCCCATATCCAGAACGAGGGTCAGAAATTGAAATTGCCGGGAATTTTGCCCTGATATCAGCATTAGGAAATCCATTGTATTCAGGCAGGGTGCCTAACATTGGCGTGGCAACGTAGCGTCGCAGGATCTCCTCCTCTGAGTGGAAGCCCTTATGCATCAGAAAACGTGCAAAAACCACTGCTAGCCCAAACAATAACCCAAGAAAACCGCCAATAAGAATGTTTTTAGACGCCATTGGAGAAACCGGCACATGACGCACCATTGCAGTGTCGAGGATACGGTTTTTGGTGATGGTACTAGCTTTGCTGATCGCCGCCTCTTTTTGCTTCTCCAACAAAAACATATATAACTTGCCCAGAACTTCTGTAGAACGTGTTAACGAGAGTACCTGCAAAGCTTCTTTGGGATATTGCCCCATCTTGCCTTTATACTGTTCAATCACCGTATCCAGAGAGTCGAGCTGCTGATGCGCTTGCGTCTCCTGATTAGATATTACACTGGCAATGGCCGAACGTATGGCAGATATTTCCTTATCTACTTGCTGCATTTCCGGGGCTTTGGGCGTGTACATGGTCTCCAGGGAAGCTTTACGATTCTGAGCTGTCACCAACTTGTCGGATAGACCATTAAGCACTGAGTCGTTGAGCGAACTCATCAAATAGGGGTCGACCTTTTTTTCGCCCTGCGCACGGAGCTCTGAGCTTACTTGCTGCAGATTTTTCAACTTAAGTTCCAGTGCACTGCGCTGACTTTCATAATTGGCCATCTGGGTAATCATCGCCTGGGCGTTGGAAGTCACCGACAAAAGACCGCTATGGCTTTGATATTTGGCCAGATTACTATCGGCCGTTTCCAGTGCAGAACGCACTTTTTCCAGTTGCCCATTCAAATAATCATAGGTCGATGAAGACTGGCCCGTAGCCCAGGCATGGGTTTGTTCCAGATAGCTCAACATCAGACCATTCAGAAATCTTTGCGATACGAAGGGATTGGGATTCTGGAAGCTCAGGTAGATCAGATAGCTCAGAGTAGCAGTGCCGCCACTATCCTTGCTAGACTGGCTGACCGCAATGTTTCCTGCAAAGGCCTTATATAGCGACAAAGGGGAACGGATCGTCAAGCGATAGGAACGATTGGCTTTGGGGATGAATCCCGGAGCATTAGCTTTAATAAGGATCCGCAGATAGGGACTAACGGCCGTCTCATCCAGCTGACCACTCAGTATCCATTTTTTTCCTGCAAAAATCCGATAACGGCCCGCATCGGCAAATTTCAGCTCAAGGTGTTGGCCATAGAGGTCAGGATTTACTGCTTCAGCCATAGTAGCATGCAATCCGGTTTTTTGATTTTCATAAACACCAAAGGAATGACCATTGATTAGCCAGTACCAGAAATGGATCACAGCACTTTGGTCTGGATTCATGATGGACACATTTACTCCGGATTGCATTATGGCCTTTTCCACTACCTGGCGGCTTTGCATAATCTGTACTTGCGTTTCCAGATTGGGTGCCTGCACCAAACCGGGGACGAGCGACAAACCTTCAGTGGCAGATGAAACTGCTGCCTGATCTTTTTCGGCATTTCCCAGATAGATTGAACCGGAAGATTCAAATACTGGCACTGAAAAGAGGGTGTGCAAAACTGCCAGAATAATTCCGGCAAGTGCCAACCCCACTGGCCATTTCCAGTGTTTTTTTAGAAAACGAAGCAGTGCAGACAGATCAATTTTTTCTCCTTCATCTCCACTATCGAGATGACTGGAAATTGATGGGCGCCATAGGGTGTCCACATTATCCGGTGAAAGCATTCTATCATTTTGATCAGCCACGATATTTATTCCTAATTATTCGGTTGCGATAAGTACTTGATGGATACAAAGGGATTCAGTAAACCTGAAATCGCCTGCAAAGAGGGTAAAATCTGCTGTATGACCTGATTCCAGCTACTCACTACAGTCTGCGGTACAAAAACCACATCACCCGACTTAAGATAAAATGGCGCAGCTTTTCCATGCAGTATGGCATTCGCGTTGACCGTGATCAGTTGTCCGCTGGTCCCTTCTGAACGAATGACTCGAATATCCCGCAACTGCGCGTTGGTCAATGCCGTGGTATTCATACCTGCAGATGACAAGGCCTGGAGCAGGCTCAGTCTCCCGTCAACGAAGGGCACCGGACCGGGTTTATCCACTGCGCCAAACACAAAAGCCCGCATGCTGGCTATGCTCGGCACTACAACCGTATCACCACTTTGCAACTCAATATTCTCGCCCAGATTACCCTCATTCAGTAATTGATGAAAATTGATGGGCAGCTTCTTGCCATCCTGGACGACATAGGCACTGCGCAGATTGGCTTCTGCAAAATTAACCGACCCTCCAAGGGCCATGGCATCCAGCAAAGTCAAGGCACGATCAGAAAACTTCAGTCCAGGAGCCGTGAATTCACCGAGGAGGTAATAGCGAATGCTATGCGCCACCTGAAGCTGTACGGAAACATCAGGTTGAATAATGTACTGGCTATAAAGCTTTTCCAGTTTGATACGCAATTCTGCCATTGTCAGTCCAGCCACATGCACAAGCCCCACCATGGGTAACTGAATATTGCCACCGTTAGTCACCAAGGCTCCAGGTATACCCACCGAACCAGATCCTGCAGTAGCGGAAAGAGCCGGGTGCAAATACACAGATACCGAGACTACATCACCGGGTCCCAGATGATAGGCCAATGGTCGGTGCAAAAGTTGATCTACCGTTTTTGGCGACAACGCGACAGGTTGACTGGTAAGGACTGGGCTCGGCATTTTACGATAAGCAACCTTTTGCTGGCTGAGCCCATCGGTAGCACAACCCGCCAGTAACATTGGCAGCAATACCCAAACCATCAATCTGTAAAGCTTCTTATACATAAAATACTATCCCCACTAGCCAGTTCCCTTTACATCTTTCACTACGTGTCACAGATAAACAATACAAGTGCATTCGTCCAGATATTCTTGCAAATAATCCCCACGCCACTGTCGCAACATCAAAGAATACAGTTAATAAGCACATTTCATGCCCGATGTGGGTATTTCCGTAAATATTTTTATCATATGATTCTACACTAATTTTTTTGAAGCAGTATTAGCAGGCCTTCCCAAAAATTCTTGCCCCACGCGCACAACCTCTGATTTTGCTATCAGCAAACTCTAAGTTTTGGACTTTTGTTACAAATAAGTTACACACGTAAATGATCCCATCCTAAGAGATAGAACAGCCATCCGTAAAGTTCTTAAAAATTATGTACGCAAACAATAAATTCTATAATATTCCATATAATTCAATTGCCTTACTGACCAACTACGCACCATTCGAGAACCACTGAGAAGCTATTCAGGTGCTCAAGCAACCAAATGAAATATTGAGGGTGCGGCACAGTTCCGCAATCCACCCTCTATTATTTTTTTCTATTACCATCATCAAGTTGTAAAATTTATAGGCTTTCTTCTCTTTTTATGTAACAAAATTCTAACACTCTTCCCAGCAGCAAGATCCTGCAATAAAAACACAACCTTTTGTTTTCACTGTTTTTATGTGAGTGGCACATAATATGCTTATTGACCAGCAAGGCAAAACAAACCATTCACCGGAGTACATAAAACATGAACAGCAACCAGCACCTCAACCGCTATGATCACCTGACCGAATTTTTTGATTCCAAGAATGTCTTGGTCACCGGAGGCTTCGGCTTTGTAGGAGGCCATGTAACAAAACGGCTCGTCGAGCTTGGTGCCAATGTAACAGTCATCGATATCAATACGGATGTGAACCGCGATTCGATCCTGAATTGTGCATCCATGGATCTCCGCTCGAAGATTCTTGTCCACGAAGCAGATGTGGTAGACGCCAATGCCATGAAAGAAATCATCCATGAAGGCCGCTTTCATTTTATTTACCATTTTGCGGCTTATGCTTCGGTCATTGAAAAAGCCATATCCGCTCCTTACGACACGATCATGGCCAATACCATGGGGTGGGTCAATGTCTTGGAAGCGTGTCGACTCGCGCCCTACAAACCCAATATGATTTTTCTGTCATCCACCGATAAAGTCTACGGAGAAATGGAAGAAGATTCCTACAGTGAACATTCGACTCCGTTACGCGGAATAGGTGTGTATGATTCAGCAAAGCTGGCTGCTGATGTGTTTTCCAGGACCTATCACGAGGCCTTCGGATTGCCAACCGTCACCTTGCGCATGTGTAACATTTATGGCCCATACGACTTCAACATGGGTTACCGTCTCCTGCCCAAGGCCATGGCCAGTATATTCGGATCTGCAGAGCCAGAGGCGCCTGAACTCTATTTTGACGCCATCGAGCATCATCGCGACTACCTTTACGTTCAGGATCTGGTAACAGCCATCCTCCTGCTTACCCAGCAGCAAAAATGTCGTGGGGATGTCTACAATCTGGCCGCCGGAACCTATATGCCGACCCCGCAAATGCTGAAAACCATCGTGGAACAAGCTGCTGAAGTAGAGAAAACTTTTGATGCGGAACGCGCCGAAACAATTATGAACAATGGCATATCCATTCGCGTGCGCCAGAGTGGATCCACTGTGCATGCCATCACCAAACAACATTTGAATGGCAAGAAAATTGAAGAGGCTACCGGCTTTACCGTCCAGTCCGATTTCATGGACACCTTGCGCGAAACCATCCAGTTTTATCGCAGTTACATGCAAACCCGGGCAGAAGGATGTTGAGATGCAGTCATTCTGGAGCGGAAGAAAATGCCTGATTACGGGTGGGGCTGGATTTGGAGGGGCTCATCTCTGTGAGTTACTCCTCGGCTTGGGGGCCAGAGTTTATATTCTGGATCGCTGGTTACCTGCCAATTCCTATCTTGTGCTCTCGGGGATGAAGGCTAGAACCACCTTTATACAAGGCGATATAAGGGATATGGACTTACTCCGCTTAACCTTGCAACGCTTCGAAATCAATACGGTATTTCATTTAGCGGCGCAGCCTATTGTGCCCATCAGCAATGTACTCCCTCTGGAAACACTGAGCGTCAACGCCCAAGGGACATACAATGTTCTTGAGTCCGTCAGGACCGCACAATGTGTAGAGCGTCTGGTTTTCGCTTCCAGCGGGGCTTATTACGGAGCCACCACCACCAATCAGGCTATTCCAGAAACCCATCCGCCTTTACCTGCGGCTAATATTTATGCGCCATCAAAAGTGGCCGGAGATGTAGCTGTCAGAGCTTATGCGCATATATATGGTATGAAAGCTGCCGTTTGTCGCTTCATGAATACTTTCGGCCCCGGGGATACCAATTTCAGTCGCATCGTGCCTCGGGCCATCAAAAATCTCATCACCAATGACACCTATGATTTTGGTTCACGGGATGATGGCAGCTCACAAATTGATTGTCTTTATATCAGTGACATGGCCAAGGCCTATACTCACCTGGCTGAAAAACTGGATGAAGTGGCAGGCGAGGCCTTCAACTTTGGGACAGGCGTTCCCGTTTCTACCAAAGAGGTAACCAGCTTGACCAGCCGAGTATTTGATGACACCGAACGCACCCCCATTTTTTCTGGCGAAAAAAGGGCCGTGCCGTCCATCAAATACCTGGATATCAACAAATCACGACAGCAACTCGGCTGGCAACCGACTACGTCTTTACCGGAAGGGCTGCAAAAAACCATCGCCTGGTATCGAGCACATTGGGACGAATTATGATCCAGGAAACCAATACTCCCAGGGCCTTACGTGCCTTACAACTGGGTTCTTCCTGGTTGCCGGAACATTCAGGTGGATTGGAAAGATATTATCATGATTTGATGATGAGCCTGCCTGCCACAAATGTGTCCTGCCGAGGGCTGGTGGTTGGAAGCCGTGAAATAGAAAAAATCACACATGGTCAGATTCGCGCTTTTTCTCAACCAGACAGTTCTTTGCTCCAGCGCTGGTACAAAGCCAGAGTTGCTATAAAAAAATCCATCAAGGAATTTAAACCCGAGCTCGTAAGTATCCATTTTGCCCTGTACGGAATTTCAGCGGCAGACATACTGTCCCGGCAAGCACTGGTCGTTCATTTTCATGGCCCTTGGGCTCAGGAATCTGCCGTTGAAAAAAACCAACGAGAATCTGACCTGAAATTCATTTTGGAAAAAAAAATATATCAAAAAGCGGATCGTATCATAGTCCTTTCTTCTGCTTTCAAAGAAGTTTTATGCCGAAAATATGGCATTGATGAACATAAAATATCAATCATTCCCGGTGCTATTCATACAGATAAATTCATTCTTTCATACAACCAAAAAACTGCCCGCGAAAAGCTGGGATGGCCTCTGGACCGACCCATCATTTTTGCTGTCCGCAGACTCTCACGAAGAATGGGTCTGGATAATGTGATAATGACACTGGCGCTACTGCGAAAAAGATTCCCGGATATCCTGATCATGGTTGCCGGGAAAGGCCAGATCATGAGCGAACTAAAGGAAATGGCGAAAGATCTTGGTGTGGAACACAATATCCAGTTCATGGGTTTTGTTTCCGAAAATGATCTTGTAACCGCATATCGTGCTGCCGATTTTTCTATTGTTCCTAGTATTGCACTCGAAGGATTTGGACTAATCACTCTGGAATCATTGGCAACTGGAACACCCGTTTTGGTCACACCAGTTGGAGGCCTGCCTGAGACCATTAGACCTTTCCATTCTGACTGGGTTACCAAAAACTCTAAACCAGAATCCATTACTGAAGCAATCACTGACATTTTTTTAGGAAGAATACCAACTCCATCCTTCGAACAATGCCAAACATATGCAAAAAACTTTGACTGGAAAGTTATAGCTCCAAAGATTGCTGATATTTATCGGGAGACAATATCATGAAGATTCTATTTGTGGATCAGACGGCAAAACTCAGTGGCGGTGAACTTGCCCTTCTAGATATTATATATCCCTATCGTGAGGAAGGTAAGGTTATTCTTTTTGAAGATGGGCCACTTCACCTTGAACTTCGGTCACGACATATTGATACCCAGATAGTCAATATGTCGAGCAGCATAAAGAATGTCCGCAGATCATCGCGCATCCCGTTGTCCAGCGCCGCTTCACTGATCAAATTATCCCGGACTATTGCCAGTGAGGCTACACAATATGATTTTATTTTTGCCAACTCACAAAAAGCAGCACTGGTTTCTGTGCTGGCTGGCAAGCTCGCACGCAAACCCGTTGTCTGGTACCTACATGATATTCTGACTTCAGAACACTTTGGTAAAGCGCAGCTTATGGCTGCAAAATACATTACTCGAAACTCTTCGCAAATATTGGTCAACTCGGAAGCCACAAAAAAGGCGTTACAAAAATTGACTGGTCGCACTAAAAATGTGCATCTGGTTTATAACGCTTTTTGTAAAAAACATTATACAGATCATTCAACTACCGATTCTCGTCAGGCTCTGAGAAAACATCTGGGGTTGGATAGCCGTCCCCTTATCGGTGTATTTGGCAGACTGGCTCCCTGGAAAGGTCAGGATGTTTTTTTGAAAGCGCTCGCTCTGATGCCAGACGTGCAAGGTGTTATTGTAGGTAGTTCAATGTTCGGAGAAGAAACCTATGCCCAACGGCTTGAACAGGATATTCAGCAACTTGGACTACAAGATCGGGTAAAAATGATCGGCTTTAGAAAGGACATCCCCGAGCTCATGCAACTTTGCGATATAATTGCGCATACTTCTGTTGCCCCAGAACCTTTCGGGCGTGTCATTGTGGAAGGGATGCTTGCTGGTAAGCCTGTTGTGGCCACAGCCACAGGAGGACCAGATGAAATCATCGAAAACGGGGTAACCGGAATGTTGTATCCCCCCGGAGACTCACAAGCGCTGCATAACACCTTGAGCGCGATCTTGAACGCACCTGATCAATCTTCGCTCATGGCCCGAAGGGGTCAGGAATCAGCACTTGAACGCTTTTCCTTGGATGTAATGTACAAAAAAATGGACGAGATTATGTCTGTGTCTTTTCTGTCACCAACCCAAGGATTTCTGAGAGCCTCGGCTTGAAAGTCCGATAGGTTAGAAAAGCATTGCTCTTACCTTCATGCACAGGATAAGCTGGCTGTAATAGTGTTTTCCTGTGACCGATTCACTAAGAAATCATGCTGTCCTGCAGCGCACCATCAGGACCAGCATCTTCCTCAAGTGTCTTCTCAGGAAATAGATAATGGCGACTATCAGATACACCATGAGAAAAAGTTCAACATTTCAATGGTCCAGCTGGACCCCATCCATCATGGCCGTGGGTGACATTCTGGCTTTTCTTGCTGCGTTTTATTTTGCCCGGCTGTCCCACGCCATTTATTATGACCTCAACCCGCTTTGGGTCTTGCAGCACTGGTGGGGAAGTCTGGCGCAAATCAATTTGTTGCTTTTTTTATTGCTGACCGTGTCGGTCATCATCAGCTTCGCCATCAAAGGGCATTACAATCAAAGGAAAGCTTTCTGGGATGAGGCCGGCGACATCATTTCAGTTCTCACCATTTTCATTGCCCTGAATGCGGCCGTGGCCTTTATCGGCAAGTGGCCCCTTTCCCGCTTGTGGCTGTTTTCCACCTGGGGGCTTGTCTTTGTCTTTTTGCCAGTGGCCCGTCGTAGCATACGCTGGGGACTTGCCCGACTGGGCGCCTGGGTTAAACCCGTCATTGTCATCGGCTGCGGCAGGAACGCCGTAGAAGCCATGCGTGCCCTGAAAAGTGAAGAACTGTTGGGATACTCCATCGACCGGATCCTTATTCCCTACAACTCCACTTTGCTTGAAGATAAAAGTCATTATCCTCATGTTCGGATGGAACCTTTAAGCGATGATCCCATAGGTCAGCTTGAAGACCTGGGTAGCCCCCATGTCGTTCTGGCCCTGGATATGGACCAGTGGGAAGCCCAGGAAAAACTGGTGCGTACCCTGGGTTTTGGATACCCCCGCCTGACCATTGCGCCACCGCTGCGGGGCTTGCCCCTTTTTGGCCTGGAGGTGATGCACTTTTTCAGCCAGGAAATTTTCATGCTGCGGGTGCGTGACAATCTGGCCCGCCCGGGTCCACGTATTCTGAAACGCATTTTTGATCTGATTGCGGCCAGCCTCATCACCTTGCTCATTTCACCGCTGTTACTGATCCTGGCCTGGAAAATAAAATCCGAAGATGGTGGAAAAGTTTTTTTCATTCAGGATCGGGTCGGTCGTAATGGCAAAACCTTCCGCTGTTTCAAGTTCAGAAGCATGGTGCATGACGCTGAAGATCGACTCAAGGAATATCTCCATAACAACCCTACTATTGCCGCTGAATATGCCCGCAACTTCAAACTGCGTAATGACCCCAGGGTTACCCGCGTCGGCAGCTTCCTGCGTCGCACCAGCCTCGATGAGCTTCCGCAACTGTTCAACGTGCTGCTCGGCCAGATGAGCCTGGTGGGACCACGCCCCCTTTTGTCCCGGGAAATAGACCGTTATGGCGAAGGTATCAATTTGTACGCCCAGGTAAAGCCGGGTATCACCGGCCTCTGGCAAGTCAGTGGCCGCTCGGAAACCACTTTTACCGACCGCGCCGATCTGGATGCCTGGTACGTCAAAAACTGGACCCTTTGGTATGACATCGTCATTTTGTTGCGCACCATCAAGGTGGTCCTGGCACGGGATGGCGCCTATTGAAGCCAGCCTATCCGCCCTTGCATCCCAGCCCCGGCTCTTCTACAATAGTTCCATTCCGTTGACGCTCTTAGCGTTAAGCGAGTAAGAACGCTCCCTCCATCAGGAGGTTTGGGTACGACAGGTCTCCTGATCGTACCTTTTTTAATTTTAGGCTGGCAAAGGTGGCATGGCTTT
>NZ_JBYCKQ010000039.1:0-15504 GCF_057473465.1 Acidithiobacillus sp. TH-A117 | reverse complement strand
GTAACGGAAATGGCAGGGAAAACCCCGCCTGGAGCAAGATCAAATAGGCATGCGATACCGTGGTCCGCGGTGCATGCGGGTAGATTGCTGGAGCCTGCGCGTAAGTGCTGGCCTAGAGGAATGGTCGTCCACGACAGAACCCGGCTTATCGGCTCACTCCACTTTTTTCATCGATTCCGCAGCAAAATCCTGCAACACCTTGGCACATATATCGCAACAAATTGATTAACAAGAAGTTATATTATGTCTCTGACATCCGGCACAGCTTGTCAGAATTACCTGTAAACAAATGGGTAAATCACTTTGTACTGCATAATCCATATATTACACGAATCCTTTAATGTGTTTTATACCTCTTCATAAACATGCGCTAACATGCCGTAATTATTCAATATTTATCCTTGACAGCAAGCCGCATCCCCACTAATCTTCACGATGTGGGGAAAAGTGGGTCAAAGTGGAAGATTCTGGAGAAGGCCGCAGCATGTTTAGGGGAACGCATCGACACAACCTCGATAGCAAGGGACGCATGAACGTCCCGGCGCGTTTCCGTGACTGGCTGAATGCCCACTGTGATGGCCAGATAGTGGTGACCATCGACGTGCAAAGTCGTCCCGGGGAACATTGTCTGGTGGCTTACCCCCTACCCACCTGGGAAAAAGTAGAGGCCAAGGTGGCCGAACTGCCCAGCAACAATCCCAAGGCCCGGCAATTCCAGCGGATGTTCGTCGGGCAATCAGAAGAAATGCGTCTCGACAGCCAGGCCCGCATCCTCCTCTCCCCCAACCTGCGCCGCTTTGCGGAAATCGACAAGGAATTGGTGGTCGTCGGCCAGATCAACAAATTCGAGATCTGGGACGCCCAATGCTGGGACCGCTACCAGGAAAACAGCCTGAGTGATAACGAAGGTTTCGCCAGCCTGGGAGATCTCGTCCTGTGAATACGCCCGCCCCCGGATCGCATGTCACCGTCCTCCTGCAGGAAAGTGTCGCGATGCTCCTGCCCGCGCTCGGTGCGGGGGCCGTGCGGCGTTGCGTGGATGCTACCGGCGGCCGTGGCGGCCATAGTGCAGCATTACTGGAACACCTGCAGCATCAGGATATGCTCCTGATTCTGGATCGCGATCCCAGCGCTATTACCGCCCTGCAAGAGCGTTTCGGCCATGACGAACGGGTGGTCGTACGTCAGGCGCGCTTCAGCGAGATTCGCGCCGTGCTGCAAAGCCTCGGTTGGGATAGTGTGGACGCCATTCTCGCTGATCTGGGCGTTTCCTCACCCCAGCTTGACGAAGCGGAACGCGGTTTCAGCTTTCTGCGTGATGGTCCTCTGGATATGCGCATGGATCCCGATACGGGTATCAGTGCGGCAGAATGGCTGAATACTGCCTCGGAAACAGAAATCAGCCAGGTCCTGAAAAATTATGGTGAGGAGCGCTTTGCCCGCCCCATTGCCCGTAAAATCGTCCAGGAACGTAACCAGACTCCCCTGCAGCGCACCGGTCAACTAGCTGCTCTGATCGCCGCTGTAGTTCCCCGCCATGATCCCGGATTCAATCCAGCGACCCGCAGTTTTCAGGGAATTCGCATATTCATCAATCACGAACTGGAAGAGCTGGAACATTTTCTGCCCGAAGCCATGGCAGCGCTACGGGCGGGCGGGCGTTTGGCCATTATCAGCTTTCATTCCCTGGAAGACCGCATGGTAAAGCGGTTTTTTCGGGCAGATGATTTTCGGATCAGCAGCGATTTGCCGCTGCGCGCGGCAGAAATCCCGCCCTTACCCTGGCAGGCCATTGGCAAAAGCCTGCGGGCCAGTGCCGAGGAGGTCCAGATGAACCCCCGTTCCCGTTCTGCCGTACTCAGAGTTGCCGAAAGGAGTGATCGTCATGCGGCGTAGCACTGTGATTCTTGCCATTCTCATCATGGTCACCCTGATCGGTATAGTGGCAGCCCGGGAAAACACCCGCAGTCAGTTCATTGCCCTGCAGGAAGCGCAGGCCAAGCATTTCGCCCTGGACAATCGCTGGGGACAACTGCAGCTGGAGCAGGCCACCCTCGCCTCCAATGCCCGGGTAGGGGATATTGCCCGCCAGAAGCTGGGCTTGAGCGCGCCGAAGAACAATCAGATCGTGATGGTGAAAGCCCAGTGAGCCCTGTCTCTGTCCATCCGGCAAAAATCCCCGTCCGCGCCTTACCGGCGTGGCGGGCGACTGCCGTGTGGGCAGCCGTAACGCTGGCTTTCGCTAGCATCATGGTCCAAGCCTGGCGTGCACAGGTGGAACATGGCCGGTTTTTGCGCGACCAGGGCGCCCAGCGCTATTTGCGCCACTTTCCCTTACCGGTACAACGCGGTCCCATCGTTGACCGCAATGGCAAGCCCCTGGCCCTATCGGTCCCGGTCAAAACCCTCTGGGTTGACCCGCAGATTTTCAGCCAGCAGCAGCAACAATGGCCGCAAGTCGCTGCGGATCTGGGGATCAGCGTCAACGAGCTACAAACTCGCGTCCACAATGGCGGCAGCCATTTTGCCTTTATCGCCCGGCAGATTGATCCCGAGCGCGCCGAAAAAATCACAGCACTACGGGTTCCCGGATTGCATAGCCTGAATGAAAATCGTCGTTATTACCCTGCCGGGAGCATTGCCGCCCCGCTCATCGGCTTTACCAATGTCGATGGTAACGGTATTGAAGGCCTGGAACTGGCATATAACCAGTGGTTGACGGGCAAGGCCGGGGAAGAGACCGGCTTGCGTGACAATTACGGTCATCCCCTGAGCTTGCGTGGTCCTGCGCACGCTGCCCGGCCCGGCAAGGATCTGACCCTGAGCATCGATCGCCATCTCCAGTATGTGGCCTACACCAGTCTGGCCTCAGCAGTACAGCGTTTTCAGGCCCGTTCGGGAGCCGCAGTGCTGATGGATGCGCAAAGCGGCGAAGTGCTGGCCATGGTCAGTTATCCGGCTTTCAACCCTAATGATCGCAGCGATTACCAAGCGGCTCTTTACAACAATCGGGCCATTGCCGACACCTTCGAGCCGGGCTCGGTCATGAAACCCTTCACCATTGCCGCCGCGCTGGACGACCAGAGCATCCAGCCCGATGCCACTTTCAACGTCAACACCAACTGCTTTCGGGTGGCCCGCTTCTGCATTCAGGATGATGTTCGCCACAACAATCTGGATCTGGCCCAGGTACTCAAGTATTCCAGTAACATCGGCGCGGCCAAAATTTCCCTGCGCACACCGCCGGCCGACCTTTTTCATATGCTCCAGCAGGCTGGTTTTGGGCAGAGCAGTGGCCTCGGACTTCCCGGAGAAAGTTCCGGAACCCTGCCCGCCTGGCAGGGTTGGGATATTGCCCGCAGAGCGGCCATGGCTTACGGCTATGGTCTGTCCGTCACCCCCCTGCAACTGGCCGCAGCCTACGGGGCCATTGCCAACCATGGTGTGTATGTAGCACCGACCCTGATCCGACAGGAAAATCCCGGTGCTAAAGGCACCCGGATCATGCCCGCCGCCACCGCCGCACGCCTGACTCAGTGGCTGAGCGGCGTCACCGGCCCCGGGGGCACCGGCTTTCTGGCCAGCATTCCTGGATACAGCGTGGCGGGCAAAACTGGAACTTCCATCATGGCCAACGGCAAAGGGGGCTTCCATAAAAATCAGGTGAATACCACTTTTGTCGGTTTTGCGCCGGCCCGGAACCCCCGCCTGGTCATGGCTGTGGTGGTGCGGGGTCCTACCCAGGGCTGGCGCTATGGCGGGGTCGTTGCTGCCCCGGTTTTTCGGGTGACCATGGCGGCCGCCCTGCAAAGCATGGGTATCCAACCGAATCCCGCGCTCTTGGAAAGTGCCACGGCAGCCCATCAGGCGTCAGCCAGCGAAACCCAGCGTTGGGCGGAAGGAGCGGGTGATGCCGCGCACTGAAAAACTCTCCCGACTTTTCGATGATCTGCCTAACGCGCTGGCAGCACTGAATGTGACGGGTATTGAAACCGATACCCGCCGCTTACAACCCGGTATGCTTTATGTGGGCTTGCGCAACCATCCTGGAGAGGCTGACCAGTATTTAGTCCAGGCCTGGCAGGCGGGTGCCGCTGCCGCAGTCCTTGAAGCCGATCAGGAAGCCATGATTTCGCAAGAAAACGGGCAGCCCTGCTGGCAATGCACCAATCTTCGTGAAAAGCTCGGTCACGCCTTGCGGCGCTGGCATCGATGGGATGAGCAGGAAGCGCCGCTGCTCATCGGCGTGACCGGGACCAATGGTAAAAGCAGTGTGACCCGCCTGATTGCCGAATTGGCGCCGCAACCCGCCATGCTCATCGGGACCCTGGGTTACGGTCCGGTCAACGCTCTGGTCGCCCATGCCAACACCACACCGGAAGCCGTGCGTCTGTGGGAAACCCTGGCCGTGCTCCGCGCTCAAGGTGCCAAGGTCATTGCTCTGGAAGTTTCCTCTCATGCCCTGGCCCTTGGTCGGGTAGCGGCCGTGCCTTTTCAGGTGGCGGTGTTTACCAACCTCAGTCGTGACCATCTGGATTTTCATGGAGATATGCAGCATTACGGCGCCGCCAAGGCCCGTCTGTTCCGTTTTCCGGAATTACAACTGGCGGTTTTGAATCGGGATGAGCCGTTTTCCGAAAAACTGACCACACAGATAGACCCCCGGGTACGCATCATCGGCTTCGGCAAGTCTTCCGGCAATTTCCAGTTGAAAGACCTGCATTCCGGAGCCAGCGGTACCCTACTGACCGTCGAGAGTGCAAAGGGCACTCAGCAATGGCGAAGCCCGCTCATTGGCGATTGTAATGTGCAGAATTTAATGGCGGCCCTGGCCACTGCCGAGGGGCTGGGCTGGACGGTCACGGAGGCACAGATACGCCAGCTTGATTTGCCGGAAGGACGCTATCAGCGTCTGCCCCCTGAGCCGGGCAAGGCCCAGGTGATGATCGATTATGCCCACACCCCGGATGCTCTGGAACGGGTTCTAAAAGATCTGCGCGCCATCGTCAAGGGAAAAATCCATCTGGTATTCGGCTGTGGTGGGGATCGGGATCGGGGTAAACGTTCGGAAATGGGTCGCGTAGCCGAGCGCTTTGCCGATCATGTCATCATTACTGACGACAACCCCCGTAGCGAAAACCCTGCAAGCATTGTTCAGGACATTCTGGCAGGCATGCACAATCCCACTGTCGCCGAAGTCATTCATGAACGGGCAGCCGCTATCCATAAAGCCATTCGTCAGGCGGAACATGGAGACTGGGTATTGATCGCCGGCAAAGGCCATGAGCGTACCCAGGAAATCCAGGGTCAAAAATTCCCCTTTCAGGATCAGCAGGTCGCCATGGAGGCTCTCCGATCATGATCCGTTACGCACTGAATGATATCGCCCGCATCACCGGTGGCCAATTGCTGCCGGGCAGCCAGGGCAAGGACGAAATTCACGGAGTCGCTACCGACAGCCGTCACCCCATGCTCGGCAAACTATTTGTGGCCCTTGCCGGAGAGCGCTTTGATGGGGCGGATTTCGTCCCGGCGGCACTCGCCCAGGGCGCCAGCGCGGTGCTCTGCCAGCGTCCGGTGGAGGCCCCGGGAATCCTTGTTAAAGATACGCTGCTTGCCTTCCAGAAGCTGGCGGCGCAGTGGCGGCAACGCTTCAGCATCCCTCTCGTGGCGATTACCGGCTCCTGTGGCAAAACCACAGTCAAAGAGGTTCTGACTGCCATCCTCAACGAGCGCGGGCCGGTGCTATCCACCCATGGCAATCAGAATAATCACCTGGGCGTACCTCTGACCCTGGCAAGGCTGGGCGCGGAACATCGTTATGCCGTACTGGAAATGGGCATGAATCATGCCGGAGAGCTCACAGTGCTCAGCGGCCTCGCCAAACCCACCCTGGCTTTAATCAATAATGCCGGGCCGGCCCATCTCGCCGGGCTGGGGAGTGTGGCGGCTGTTGCGGCGGCCAAAGGCGAAATTCTTTCGGGACTGGACGCACAAGGCATTGCCATTCTCAACGGCGATGATACCTATGCCGATTTCTGGGCGGAAAAAGCCCCGGGCGAAATCTGGCGCTTCAGTCTGGAGCAACGTCCAGCTCGGGTACAAGGACAATGGCAGGCCGGATCCGATCTGTATCAGCAACTCGAAGTACGCGCTCCGCAAGGAGAATTCACCCTCGAAGTACCCCTGCCCGGCAAACACAATGGCGCCAATGTCCTGGCTGCGGTCACGGCGGCCCTCGCCCTGGATGTGGATATTGCCCAGATTCAGCGGGCCGTGGCCGGATTGCAGGCGGTTCCCGGACGTTTGCAATGGCGACCGGGACTGGCTGGCAGCCGTCTTCTCGACGATACCTATAACGCCAACCCCGCCTCCCTGGAAGCCGCACTACGGGTTCTGGCAACCCAATCCGGTCAGCGCATTCTGGTTCTGGGGGATATGGGCGAGCTGGGCCCCGACGCCGCACTGTATCATCATCAGGCAGGTCTGCTGGCCCGCCAGTTAGGCATTGATGCCCTCTATGGATTGGGACCGCTGGCTGCCGAAGCAGTCGCTGCTTTTGCAGCGGATGCCGAACACTTCCTGGACATGGAACCGCTGCTTGCCAGACTGCAACCCCGGCTGAACCCGGAAACCGTGGTGCTGATCAAAGGCTCCAGGGCAGCGCACATGGAACGAGTGGTGCAAGCACTCATGGCAGGAGAAGCCTGATGCTTTACGCTCTGTTCATGCAACTCGGCCAGGTTTACCACGGGTTTTATGTGTTTCAGTACCTGACTCTGCGCGGCGTGCTGGCCATTCTGACTGCTCTGGTGCTGTCCCTGGTGATCGGACCTTTTTTTATTGCCCGTTTGCGCTATTACAAAATCGGCCAGATGGTGCGTAATGACGGACCGGAAAGCCACTTCAGCAAGCAGGGCACACCCACCATGGGTGGTGCCCTGATTCTCCTGGTGGTCATCATCACCACTCTGCTCTGGTCAGACCTGCGCAACCCGTTGGTCTGGGTCGCCATCATCACTACCCTGGCTTTTGGCGGCATCGGCTTTATCGACGATTGGCGCAAATTACGCCGTCAGAACACCAAAGGTCTTTCCGCACGGGCTAAATACGGACTGCAATCCCTCTTTGCCCTGGCGGCTGCCGGGGTCCTGTACGGGCTGGCCAGCAAAGCCGTGGAAACCAGCCTGATTATTCCTTTCGTTCCCCATGTCCTGATTCCCCTGGGTTTCGGCTTTATTATCTTCAGCTATTTCGTCATCGTAGGGACGTCTAATGCGGTCAATCTGACCGATGGGCTGGACGGTCTGGCCATCGTCCCCACCGTTATGGTAGCGGCGGCGCTGGGCATATTTACCTATGTTTCAGGCAATGCGGTGTTCGCCCATTATCTGGATCTGCCCTGGGTACCCGGCTCCGGCCAGATGCTGATTTTCTGCGGTGCCCTGGTCGGTGCCGGACTCGGCTTTCTCTGGTTCAACACCTATCCCGCCGAGGTATTCATGGGCGATACCGGAGCGCTGGCTCTGGGTGCGGCACTGGCCATCGTCGCCATCATCGCCCGTCAGGAACTGGTGCTGGTGATCATGGGCGGGGTTTTTGTCATGGAAACCCTCTCGGTGATGATCCAGGTGGCTTCGTTCAAATTGACCGGCAAACGGGTATTTCGCATGGCCCCCATCCACCATCATTTTGAAAAAAAGGGCTGGCCGGAACCGCGCGTGGCGGTGCGCTTCTGGATCATCACCATCATTCTGGTGCTGATTGGCCTTTCCAGCCTGAAGATCCGCTGACATGAGACTCGACCAGCAAAAAGTATTTATTCTCGGCTTCGGTAAAACCGGTCAGTCCCTGCTGCGCACGGCCCTGCGCCTGGGCGGACAATGCCAGGTGGCCGACACCCGCCTGCTGGAAAATGCCGATGCCCTGCGCCAGCAATATCCTGGTGTGACTTTTCATTTCGGCCCCCTTCCCGAGAACCTGCTGCTGAACAGTGACCTGCTGCTCCTCAGTCCCGGCATTGCCCCCGGCCTTCCCGCCCTGTGCAAGGCCCGTCAGTCCGGCATTCCGGTGCTGGGCGATATTGAATTGTTTGGTCGTCTGGCCAAGGCGCCGATCATAGCCATCACCGGCAGTAATGGTAAAAGTACGGTAACCACCCTGGTCAGTGAGATGGCTCAAGCAGCAGGGCTACGCGTAGCTACTGGCGGCAATCTGGGTACCCCGGCCCTGGAACTGTTACCCGAGAACGGTCCCGAACCGACATGGTACATTCTCGAACTTTCCAGCTTTCAGCTCGATGCCTGCAGCACATTCCGGCCCCGGGTAGCCAGCATTCTGAATCTCAGTCCTGATCATCTCGACTGGCACGGCGACTACCAGCAGTATGGCGCCGCCAAGTGCCGCATTTTTCAACAGATGGGACCGGGCGACACCCTGGTTTTGAATGCCGAAGACCCGTTTACCGCCAGCTTGCCCGGGCAGGTAGCGCCCTCTGTGGACATCCGCTTTTTCGGTCTGCAGGATGCCTCAAGGGATGCCTATGTGGACCAGGAACATCTGACCCTGCGCCGAAGTGGGCCGCTGCTCCCGCTGGCGGATTTGCGCATGCGCGGCGGACACAATATTGAAAACGCCCTGGCCGCAGCGCTGCTCGCCGAGGCGGCACAATTTCCCCAGGCGGCAGTGCAACAGGTATTACGCACATTTGCCGGCCTGCCCCATCGCCTGGCCTGGGTCGGCGAATATCGGGGTGTCCAATATTACGATGATTCCAAGGGCACCAATCTCGGCGCGACCCTGAAAGCCATGGGGGGCTTGCCGGGACCGCTGGTCATGATTCTGGGGGGAGATGCCAAAGGCGCAGATCTCCGTCCATTGCAGGCGGCCTGCCGCAAACAACGGGCAGCTATCGTCCTCGGCAAGGATGCCGACACCATCGCCAGACTGCTGGACGGCATCGTGCCCGTTGAGTACGCCAGCAACATGCAAGATGCGGTTCAGAAAGCGGCGTCCAAAGCCCAAGCGGGCGATCAGGTACTCCTGTCACCGGCCTGCGCCAGTACCGATATGTTTCGGGATTATCAGGACCGGGGCCAGCAGTTCGCTGCCGCTGTCACAGCGCTGTCAGGAGCTGCCCAATGAAGCGTCCGAGCTGGTGGCTGGTAGAAAACGGACCGGCAGATACGGTCTTGTGGTGGATTATTCTCATCCTCCTGGGTTTTGGGCTGATCATGGTGTACTCCGCCAGCGCTCCCATCGCCCAGCATGAAACCGGCAACGCGTTTTTCTTTGCCGAACGTCAGGGCCTCTATGTGATTCTGGCAGCTGCCGTCCTCTATTATTTCAGTCGCATTGATCTCGATTTCTGGGAACGAATGACCTTTCCGCTCATGGCTATTTCTCTGGTGGCCTTGATGATGGTGTTTTTACCGGTCATCGGAGTTGCGGTGAACGGTTCGCATCGCTGGATCAACTTCATCATTGTGCGCCTGCAACCCTCTGAACTACTGAAGTTCGCCCTGTTGCTATTCCTTGCCCGCTACGTGGTGCGCAAAGGCGAACTGCTGGGTAAATTCAAGGAAGGTCTCTGGCCGATTTTTGTGGTACTTGGCCTACTCGGCATACTCCTGCTGCTGCAGCCGGATTTCGGTTCATTTGCCATGGTGGTATTGCTGACCGGTGTCATGCTGTTCCTGGGTGGCCTGCCTATCGGTTATGTTTTCCTGGCGGGAATCGTATCTGGAAGTGCGCTTGGCGTACTCGCCATATCTGCCCCCTACCGTCTGGCCCGCCTCACCGCCTTCCAGAACCCCTGGGCAGATCCCTATGGCGCAGGGTTCCAGCTGGTACAGTCCCTCATCGCCTTTGGCCGGGGCGGGATTTTCGGCGTGGGCCTGGGCGACGGCATCATGAAATATTTCTACCTACCGGAATCTTATACCGATTTCATTCTGGCCGTCATTGGTGAAGAACTGGGTATGATCGGGGTCTGGGCGCTGGCCATATTCTACAGCGTGGCCTGCTGGCGGATTTACCGCATCGGACGTCGTGCCGCCGCCGCCGGAGACGCTTTTTTTGCCCTGTTCTGCTATGGCACCCTGACCTGGTTCGGCGGCGAAGCGGTGATGTCCATGGGCGTCAATCTGGGCGCCCTGCCCACCAAAGGATTTGCCCTGCCACTGATCAGCTATGGTGGCAGCGCCCTGGTGTTTCTCTGTGCCGCACTGGGTGTGGTGCTGGGCGTCAGCCGGCGCTACCCTGCCGTTGCCCGCGCCAAGCATGAGGCCCTCAGCCCGCAGGAGGCGCAACATGGCTGAGCGCGTACTCATTGCTGCAGGGGGTACCGGGGGGCATGTGTTTCCGGCCCTTGCCGTCGCCGATGTACTGCGCGATCAGGGCGTGGAAGTGGCCTTTGCCGGCACCAGCGCGGGCATGGAAGCGCGGCTGGTGCCGGAACGGGGCTATCCCCTGCACCTCATCGAGATGCAGGGGGTCCGGGGAAAGGGACTGGGCCGCTGGCTGCGCGCGCCCTGGCGGGTCAGCAAGGCGGTCCTGCAGGCCCGGAAGATCATCCAGCAGACCCAGAGTCAGCAGGTGCTGGGCATGGGTGGCTATGTCACTGCCCCAGTGGGACTCGCGGCCTGGAGCATGGGCCGCCCCCTCTGCCTGCATGAACAAAACGCCATTGCCGGCCTCAGCAATCGCCTGCTGGCCCCTCTGGCCAAACATATTTTTCTGGGCTTTCCAGAAACCCGCTTACCCCGGGGAGAGTGGGTCGGCAATCCGGTGCGCCAAAGCATTCGCGATTTACCCACCCCCGCCGAGCGCTTTGCCGGGCACCTTGGCGTCCCCCATTTGTTGATCATGGGCGGCAGTCAGGGTGCCAAGGCACTGAATAGCGTCAGCGTCGCCGCCATTGCCGCCATGCCGGAAGAACAGCGTCCGCAAATCTGGCATCAGACCGGCAGGGATCATCTCGAAAGCACCCGCTCCGCCTATACTGAAGCCGGTATTGACGCCCGGGTCGAGCCTTTCATCGAAGATATGACTGCAGCCTTGGGCTGGGCCGATCTGGCCCTGTGCCGGGCCGGTGCAGCCACGGTTGCGGAACTGGCTGCGGCTGGTCTTGGGGCTATTCTCGTGCCTTTTCCCTTTGCCGTTGACGATCATCAGGCCGCCAACGCCCGTTTTCTGGAAGCGGCGGGAGCGGCACGAATGCTCCGTCAGGAAAATCTTCACGCTCGGGAGCTTAAGGATATTTTAGCCCCCCTGCTCAGCGATTCGGCCTTACGCCTGCGCTGGGCAGAAGCAGCTCGACAACACAGCCGGGGGGACGCCGCCACAACTGTCGCCACTATCTGTATGCGCCCGGAAGGAGAAAAACATGCGTAACTGGGTTCGTCAGATTCATATGGTAGGCATTGGCGGCAGCGGCATGCGCGGCATTGCCGAAGTGTTGCTGAATCTCGGCTATGCGGTGTCTGGATCAGATCTGCAGCCCGGCAGTTCGACTTTACGACTCACCGATCTGGGTGCCCGTATTTTCAGTGGCCATGCCGCTGCCAATGTGCGCGGCGTCGATGTCGTGGTGATTTCCTCGGCCATCCCGGAAAGCAACCCCGAAGTCCAGGCCGCCCGGGAATTACGCATTCCGGTGATTCGCCGCGCCGAAATGCTCGCCGAACTGATGCGCTTCAAACAGGGCATCGCCATTGCCGGTACCCACGGAAAAACCACCACCACCAGTCTGGTCGCCAGCATTCTCGGCGCTGCCGGTCTGGATCCCACCTTTGTGATTGGCGGGCGACTGAAAAGTGCCGGTACCCATGCCGCCCTGGGCAGTGGTGAATATCTGGTGGCTGAAGCCGATGAGTCCGATGCCTCCTTCCTCTATCTGGCTCCGGTCATGGCGGTGGTCACCAACATTGATGCCGACCACATGGAAACCTATGGAGACAATCTCGACAATCTCCGCGCTGCCTTTCTTCAGTTTCTGCAGCGTTTGCCCTTTTATGGTCTTGCGGTACTTTGCACGGACGAACCCATGGTCGCGGGACTGATCCCGGAATTGCGCACCCCCGTACTGCGCTACGGTTTTGGTGCCGATGTGGACCTGCAAGCCCGCCAGGTGACCGTCAAGGGGGTCGGCAGTCATTTTGAAGTCTGGCGGCGCGTGGACAGTGACTATGTTCAATGGCTGGATGTGGAACTGGGTATCCCCGGGCAACATAACGTCCTCAATGCCCTGGCCGCCATCGGCATTGCCAGCAAGGTCGGGGTGCCGGAACACATCATCCGCAGTGCCCTGGCGGATTTTCGGGGCGTCGGCCGGCGTTTTGAGCAGGTGGGGGAATTTGCGGGCATCACCATTGTGGACGATTATGGTCATCATCCCCGCGAACTGAGTGCCACCATTGCCGCTGCCCGGGCCGTATGGCCTGATCGTCCCCTGGTAGTCGCCTTCCAACCCCATCGTTACAGTCGTACCCAGGCCTTGTTTGGTGATTTTGTCCAAAGTCTGGCCCAAGCCGATCAGGTCATTCTCACCGATATTTACAGTGCCGGTGAAAAGGCCCTTCCGGGTGTCAGTAGTCAGGCCCTGAGTGAGGCCATGCGCGCTCAGGGGATAAACGTGCGCTATCTGCCGGAGCTGCTGACGGCACCAGCTCAAATTCGTTCCCTCCTGCCTGCTGACGCGGTATTGCTGACCATGGGTGCGGGCAGCATTGCCCACCTGGCCGGCCAGTGGGCCGAAGTGTTTGCGGAGGAAATTCCATGATAGGGGCCATGACACAGGCCACGACACCGGCTATCGCACCCGTCATCGGCGGCCGTCTGCGCCTCGGCGAACCCATGCAACGTCACACCAGTTGGCGGGTGGGCGGACCGGCTGATCGCTTCTACCTGCCAGGCACCCTGGAAGATCTGCAGGGATTTTTGCGGCGCTTTGCGGTCCCGCCCCTGACCTGGTTGGGGCTGGGCAGCAATGTGCTGGTCCGTGATGGTGGACTGCGCGGCACTACCATCTGCCTCGCGCACAGCCTGGATCAGATTATTCTTGCAGAAAGCACCCTGCTCCGGGTCGGTGGCGGTGCCGGGGCGGTAAAAATCGCCCATTTTGCCGCCAAGGCCGGACTGGCTGGCGCCGAGTTTCTGGCCGGAATTCCGGGCACCCTGGGGGGGTGCCTGAGCATGAATGCCGGAGCCCACGGCGGTGATACCTGGAGTCTCGTGGAATGGGTGGAAGTCATCCACCCCCATGGCGAAATCCAGCGCCTTGCTCCCCGGGATTTCCAGATCGGCTACCGGGAAGTCAATGGTCATGGCGATGCCTGCTTCATCGCCGCCGGACTGCGTTTGATTCCCGAAGCCAGGGATAAGGTGATGCAACGCTTGCGCGGCTGGCAGGAAAAACGTGCGGCTACCCAGCCCCTGGAATGGCCGAGCTGCGGCTCGGTTTTCCGGAATCCGCCCGGCGATCATGCAGCACGCCTGATAGAAGCCGCCGGCTTGAAGGGATGCCGCCGGGGAGAAGCGGAGGTCAGTAGCCAGCATGCCAACTTCATCATCAACCGGGGCCAGGCCCGGGCTGAAGATATTGAAAGCCTGGTCGCAGAAGTCCAGGCCCGGGTCGAGCAGCAATTCGCCATCACCCTGCAAGCGGAGATGCGCATTCTCGGGGAGGCGCATCATGCTTGATGTCCTGCATGTAGGTGTGCTCTGCGGTGGCCCCTCGGGCGAACGCGAAGTATCACTGCTCAGTGCCGAGGCGGTCCTCGCCGCCCTGCGCAGCAACGGCATAGAAGCAGTCAGCATCGATATCGAGCCGGCCCGGCTGCAGCAACAACTCCAGGATGCGCAGATCGATTTTGCCTTCAACGTCTGTCATGGAGCCATCGGTGAAGATGGCCTGCTCCAGGCGGTATTGGAAACCCTCCACATTCCCTATACCGGCAGCGGTGTGCTCAGTTCGGCGCTGGCCATGGATAAATGGCGCTCCAAACAGATCTGGAAAGCAGCTGGACTTCCCGTCACTCAAGGCATCCTGCTGCGTCCCGGGCAGCCTCTTCATGAACTGGACAGAAATTGGGGATGGCCGCTTTATGTCAAACCCAATCATGGTGGTTCCAGTCTCGGGGTCAGTCGGGTGAATGGGCCGGAAGCACTGGACGCCGCTCTGGTCCAGGCTTTCGCGCTGGAAGATGAAGTTCTCTGCGAAGCGGGCGTCATTGGTCACGAGGCCACGGTCGGCATTGTCGATGGCCGGGCCCTGCCCCCCATTGTCATTGAAACCAGCCACGCATTTTATGATTACCATGCCAAGTATCTGGCCGACGACACCCGGTATCTGCTGCCCTCCGGACTGGGGGCGGTCAAGGATGGGGAATTACAGGAACTGGCGCTCAAGGCCTTTGCCGAACTGGGTGGTAGGGATTGGGGCAGGGTCGACTTCATGATCAGCCAGTCCGGGAAAATCCACATTCTGGAAATCAACAGCGTTCCCGGTATGACCAGTCACAGCCTTGTCCCCATGGCCGCCAAGGCCGTGGACATGAGCTTCCCCGAATTATGCGAGACCATACTGCGCACGGCGCAGAGGAGAGTGAATCATGGTTAGTGTCATGCGTGATTATCGCCACGGACAACAGCCACAACGGCCTGCCGCCACCCTGAAAGAGCCCCCCAAAGCGTCCCGGGCGGCCCCGGTCAAAGCCGCTCCTGCCAAGGTCCATACACCCCTGCCCTGGAAACTGTACGGCCGGGTGCTCGTGGGTAGCCTGGGCATCAGCCTGCTCGCCTGGGGCGGATGGACAGGATGGCAATGGCTGCATCAGCCCTCCCTGATGCCCATCAACACCCTGACCATTACCGGCAGTTCAACCAGAATCCCTCTCGCTGAAATCAACAGCGTCCTGAAACCCTATGCCGCTCAGGGTTTTCTCTGGGCCAATCCGGACCAAATTCGCCAGTCTCTGGACAAGCTGCCCTGGGTGGCCGATGCCGAAGTACGCAGGGTCTGGCCCGACCGCCTGCAAGTCAGCATCAAATCTTACACCCCGGTCGCCCGCTGGCTGGGCGGAGCAGGACAAATGGTTGATGGCCAGGGACAGATTTTCAGCGTCCCCCCGGCCCAGGTTCCCAATGGACTCCCCAACCTTGCCGGTCCCGCCCAGAGTGGCAGCCAATTGCTGACCCAACTGGCGAAATTCAATGCCATCGTGGCGCCATTGGGACTGAAGGTCATATCCCTGGAGCAAGATCAACGTGGTGGCTGGCGCTGCATTCTCAGTAACCAGGTGCGTCTGCTGCTCGGCAGCGAAGACGTCCTACCTGCTTTGAAACGCTGGGTGGCCATTGTCCCCCAGGTCAAGGAATACCTGGTTCCCGGAGCCACTATGGATCTCCGCTATACCAATGGTTTTGCGGTCGCCATGCCCTCAGCGACCACCGTCAACAGTCAGTAACGGATCCCGGATCCGAAGGAGAGAAAGCAAATGAAAC